>CAZQBE010000032.1:0-9100 GCA_964591595.1 uncultured Flavobacteriaceae bacterium | reverse complement strand
GCCCACCACAATATCATGCCTTTAAGTCGTTCGGCACCATCATAGGTCATGTTCCACACAAACTGATTTGCGCCTTTTTCTACTTTAAGTTTATCCTTCTTTTTCTTTTTTGTGCTAAAGGTTTTAATGGTGTCACCTTTGGTATCAAAATAGGTTAAAGATACCTCATCTTTTTCATCGTAACCCTTTAAATTGAAATAGGTAATCACACCACTTGGAAGATTTGTTCCTGATGTTTTACTGTCTTTTTGACTTCTTCCTCGCATTCTGTAAGTGTCTTTGGGGTGGAATAAGATATTAGTGCTTTGATCTGAATTATAGAGCTGGTGTAACACCGTTAAATCATCTATCATCCAAAGGCTTCTTCCTTGGGTTGCCACAATTAAACTATTGTCTTTTATGGTTAAATCTGTTATTGGAACTATTGGTAAATTCAACTGAAATGGTTTCCAATTTTTTCCATCATTAAAAGAAATATACATACCTGTTTCTGTTCCTGCATATAATAAGCCTTTGTGATTTGGATCTTCACGAAGTACTCTTGTAAAGTGTTCAGGGTTTATGCCGTTTGTAATTTTTGTCCAGCTTCTTCCATAATCTGTAGTTTTATATAAATAAGGTGTAAAATCTCCTGATTTATATTTCGTGCCAGCGATATAACAGGTTCCTGCATCAAAAGCACTCGGCTCTATACTGTTAATCATCATCCATTCAGGCATTCCTTTTGGTGTTACATTATCCCAAGTTTGCCCTCCGTTTTTTGTTACGTGCACTAAACCATCGTCACTACCTACCCAAAGTAATCCTTCGGTTATTGGCGATTCTTGAGCTGCAAAAATGGTACAGTAATACTCTACCGATGTATTATCTTGTGTAATTGGCCCTCCTGATGATTTTAATTTTTCTGGATCATTTCGTGTTAAATCTGGACTAATAATTTTCCAGGATTGCCCTTCGTTTTCGGTTACATGAACCTGATTTGAGAATGTATATAACCGATTTGGATTGTGTTTCGAAAAAATGATTGGGAAATTCCATTGGAAACGATATTTCATCCCCTCAGCACCATGACCCATTGGGTTATCAGGCCATACGTTAATAGCTCTAACTGTTCCTGTTTTATGATTAACTCTGGTTAAAAAACCATCATAACTACCACCGTAAACAATATCATCATTTTTAGGGTCCACAGCAATATGAGCAGATTCTCCTCCTGCTGTTGCTTCCCAATCGTCTTCACTAATCGATCTTCCATTTGTTCTATGTGGTATTCTTACTGTAGAATTGTCCTGCTGTGCTGCATAGATGCGGTATGGAAAATGATTATCGGTAGTTACACGATAAAATTGCGCTGTTGGCTGATTGTGATAGGTACTCCATGTGTCGCCACCATCATATGTCACTTGAGCTCCTCCGTCATCTCCAATAATCATCCTATCTGGGTTTTCTGGAGCTATCCATAAATCATGATGGTCTCCATGTGGTGCACCATAAGTACTAAATGTTTTTCCGCCGTCTGTACTTTTATGATAACGTACATTTAATACATAAACCACATTAACATCTTTTGTATCAGCATATACACGAGTGTAATACCATGCGCGTTGACGTAATTTACGTTCGCTATTCACTTGCGCCCATGTGTCGCCGCCATCATCACTTCTGTATAACCCTCCCTTTTCTTTATTTTCAACTATGGCCCATACCCGTTGGTTGTTTACTGGCGAAACGGTTACTCCAATGATTCCTAAAGTGTCTTTTGGAAAGCCTTTGTTTGTTGATATTTCTTTCCACGTTTCCCCACTATCTGTACTTTTCCAAAGTGCTGAACCATCTCCACCAGAACTTAAACTGTAAGGTGTTCGCTGTATTCTCCATGTAGAAGCGTATAGGATTCTTGGGTTGGTAGGGTCTATAATTAAATCTACAACACCTGCATTTGCATTTGCAAAAAGTGTTTTGCGCCACGTTTTACCTCCGTCTGTACTTTTGTAAACCCCTCTCTCTTGGGTTGGTTTATAAATATTCCCTAAAACTCCTGCGTAAACAATATTAGAATTTGTTGGATGGATAGCAATTCTTGGAACGTGTCTTGATTTTTTTAATCCAGAAGGAGTCCACGTTTTTCCGGCATCTTCACTTTTCCAAACACCATATCCAGAAGATACATTTCCTCGAACGGTAGTCTCTCCTCCGCCAACATAAATTACATTAGGATCACTTTTAGAAACTGTTATCGCTCCAATACTTCCGCCAAAAAACCCATCAGAAATATTCTCCCATGTACGACCACCATCTGTTGTTTTCCAAATACCTCCTCCTGCGGCTCCAAAATAATAGAGATTAGGTTTGTTTGGTACGCCTGTTACAGCAGCGCTTCGCCCTCCTCTAAAAGGGCCTATAAGCCTGTATTCTAGAGCATCATATTGGCTTTCGTTAATGTTCTGTGCTTTAACTTGAGTGGGGCTACATAACAATAGAGTTATTGCTATAAATAAGGTTGATAATCGCATGTTAATTATTGGTTTGGTTATGAAGAAATAAATGTAAGAATTAAATATTATTCCTATTGCGTTAAAGACAATTTTAACTAAACATTAAACTTTACTTTTTATACGCCCACTCACTTATCCATTTTGATAACAATGCAACCCAGTTCCCATCATCATTTAAGCAGGGAATAGTTGTAAATTCTTTACCGCCAACTTCATAAAAAATATCTCGCCCTTCCATAGCAATCTCTTCTAGTGTTTCCAAACAATCACTAACAAATGCGGGCGTTACAATTGCCATGTTTTTAACACCTTGGTTTCCTAAGCGTTCAATAGTTCTATCGGTATAAGGTTGCAGCCAAGGATCAAACCCAAGACGCGATTGAAATGATGTTGAATATGTATTTTCTTTAAGCTGAAGTTTTTCTGCTAACAATCGTGTTACTTCATAGCATTGATGTCGATAACAAAACTCATGCGCTTTTGATGGTGTTTTACAACAACTCCCATCAATTTTACAATGCGATTTAGTAACATCCCGCTTTCTTATATGTCGTTCTGGAACTCCGTGATAAGAAAATAATAAATGCTCGTAAGGCTTCTCTTTTAAAGCCTCTCTAATTGAATTAGCAAGAACATCTATATAATCTTCTTTGTTGTAAAATGCAGGCAACGATTCAATTTTAAGATTAGGAAAATATGCTTTACGCTCTTCTTCCGCTAAAACAGTAATCGTTTCTGTTGTAGCCATCGCAAACTGAGGATATAAAGGGATTAATAAAACCTCATCAACACCTTTGTCGGCCAGTTCTTGAAGTCCGTTTTTGATAGTCATACTTCCATAGCGCATTGCTAATGCTATTGGAGTCTCAATTTGTTTTTGAATCTTTTCTTGAAGTCTTTCAGAAATTACAATAAGTGGCGATCCTTCGTCCCACCATATTTTTTTATAAGCTTCGGCTGATGCTTTTGGTCGTGTGTTTAAAATGATGCCTTTAACTAATAAGGTTCTTGCAAGAAGAGGAACGTCAATAACACGTTCGTCCATTAAAAATTCTCCTAAATACTTTTTGACATCTTTGGGTTCAGGACTATCTGGAGAGCCTAGGTTAACTAGTAAAACACCTTTTTTCATATGCTTTTTCAAATCACGAAGATACAGACAAAATATATTTTTTAGGTGTTGTGCCATACTTCTTTTTAAATGCTGAAATAAAATGACTTGCTGTACTGTATCCTACTTTTAAACCTACTTCGTTTACATTATAATTTCCCGACTCTAATAATTTTCTCGCCACTTCCATTTTATACTCAAACAAAAAACCGTACACTGTATCTCCATAAATCTGTTTGAACCCTTCTTTAAGTTTTTTTAAGCTCAAACCAATCTCATCAGCCAATTCCTGTAATCCAGGTGGCTCTGCCATTCTAGAAATAATAATATCTTTTGCTTTTCTAATCTTTATTACATTAGTCTCATCTACTAAAAACGGACATTGCTCAACATTGGCATCTTCACTCCTATTGAAATATAAGCTTAAAAGCTCGTATGCTTTCCCCTTAAAATATAAGTTTTTGATGGATTGATTTAGGTTGTAATTTATCATTTGATTTAAAACAATCGCCATTGAGGGTGTTATTTTACCATCTTTATAATATTTTTTATCCTTATTATCATCACTCAAAAAAGTAATATAGTCTGCCTCTTGAGAAAACAAACCATGAAATCTTTTAATAGAAATTAACACTGTAATAAGCCACGATTTCGAATTTATCTCAAGATGAATCGGTAATTCTCGCTGTGGATTATATAATAGTAATGAGTTTTCTTCAGGAATATCTAATGTATATCTTCCGTTATTGAAATTAAATTTACTTGACCCTTTTAAGCAAAAGTGAAACTGAATATAACAGCTATCTATTTCGCGGTTAAGGGTTTTAATATCTGTAGTGTTGTTTTGATATGTTAAAACACAAAACCCTTCGTCTACTTTTGTTTCTTCAAAAGTTCCTTGAGCGATGTTTTTTATATGCTTATCTATTGGGTCTTTATCCTTCATATCAAGAGGTTATCCTTCCTTATTTCTATCAAAAGTACTGAATTCATTGTAAAAACATGACAAAAATCATTTTCTATTAAAAAATAATTTTAAAAACCCACAAACGATACAAAAAGTTCTTATAGCGATGTTTTTTTTAATTACTGCTACTTAATTTTGTTTTATAAATCCCAATAAAGCAATGAAACAATTTGATATTTCTAGAGGAACATACTTCTACGTTATCGGTTTAAGTTATAAAAAAGCTGATGCAAAGATTAGAGGACGTTTTAGTTTAGATGATACTGCTAAACAAAACTTGTTAAATCAAGCTAAAAATAATGGTGTTGAAAGCTTAATTGTTACTTCAACTTGTAACCGAACAGAAATTTACGGCTTTGCTCAGCATCCGTTTCAGCTAATAAAATTACTGTGTGACAATACAAATGGCACTATAGATGAATTCCAGAAGGTGGCCTATGTGTATAAAAATTCTGATGCTATATCACATATGTTTCGCGTTGGTTCTGGTTTAGACAGTCAAATTCTTGGTGACTTTGAAATCATTGGTCAATTAAAAAACGCTGCGGTTTGCTCAAAAAAAGCTGGCATGCTCAATCCGTTTTTAGAACGCTTAGTAAATTCTGTGATACAGGCTAGCAAACGTATTAAAACCGAAACTGAGATTTCATCAGGTGCAACATCTGTGTCTTTTGCTTCAGTGCAATACATTTTTAATACGGTTAAAAATATTTCAGCTAAAAATATCCTACTTTTCGGTACAGGTAAAATTGGTAGAAACACTTGTGAAAATTTGGTTAAGCATACCAAAAACGATCGTATTACTTTAATTAATCGCACAAAAAATAAAGCCGAAAAAATTGCTGGAAAATTCAATCTTTTTGTAAAAGATTATGCTAATTTACAAGAAGAAATTAATGCTTCAGATGTTTTAATTGTTGCTACTGGAGCACAAAACCCTACAATAGACAAACACCTCATTCAAAATACTAAACCGCTTTTAATTTTAGATTTATCTATTCCTGAAAATGTAAATGAAAATGTTAAAGAGCTTAAGAATGTTTCTCTAGTTCACCTTGACCGCTTATCACAAATTACAGATGAAACTTTAGAGAATAGAAAAGCACAAATTCCATTTGCAGAAAGTATTATTGAAGACGTAAAGGCAGAATTTAATAGTTGGTTAGAAACTCGGAAATTTGCACCTACTATTAAAGCTTTTAAGGATAAGTTGAACAATTTTAAAATTGCAGAGTTAGACATACAACGCAAAAAAATGTCTAATTTTAATGAAGTACAAGCAGAATTAATTAGCAATAATATTATTCAAAAAATCACCAATCATTTTGCTCATCATCTAAAGGATGAAACTATTCCAACAAACGAAAGTCTAGAGCTAATTAAAAAAGTGTTTCATTTAGAAACTTCAAAACATGTCTAAAATTATTAGAATTGGTACTCGCGATAGTGAATTAGCACTATGGCAAGCAAATGCTGTACAACAAATGTTGGAAAAACTTGGTCACAAGTCCAAGTTAATTCCTGTAAAATCAACTGGCGATCTTGTTTTAAACAAACCTTTATACGAACTAGGCATTACCGGGATTTTTACACGTACCTTAGACATTGCAATGCTTAATAACGATATAGACATTGCAGTACATTCCCTAAAAGATGTGCCAACTGTTTTACCAAAAGGCATTATACAAGCAGCGGTTTTAAAACGAGGAAACATAAGAGATACACTGGTTTTTAAAAATAATGAAGAATTTTTGTCTCAAAAAGACGCTATTATTGCAACTGGTAGTTTAAGGCGTAAAGCACAATGGCTAAATCGATATCCAACGCATACTCTTGTAGATTTAAGAGGCAATATAAATACCCGCTTACATAAACTAGAAGACAACAATTGGAATGGTGCTATTTTTGCTGCTGCTGGTTTAGGCCGTATTGGATTACGACCACAAAATGCCATCAATTTAGATTGGATGATCCCTGCGCCTGCTCAGGGTGCTGTTTTGATTACTGCCCTAGCAGAAGACGAAGAAACTAGAGCGATTTGTGCCGAAATAAACCATAAAGAAACTGAAATTTGCACAACTATTGAGCGCGAATTTTTAAATCGTTTAGAAGGTGGTTGTACTGCTCCAATTGGTGCCATTGCATATATTAAAGACGAGCAGGTTTTGTTTCAAGGTGTTTTATTATGTAAAGATGGTAGTAAAAAAATTGAAGTATCAAGAACTGAGAAATTGGGTGAACATCACGACATAGCTGCCTTTTGTGCCAACTATGTAATTGAACGTGGTGGTAAACGCATGATGGATGATTTAAAAGCAGTTGATAAAAAGGCGAATATCTATTCCACAAAAACACTATCTAAAGCTCAACAGAAATTGTTTCATGAGGGCATTAAGGTAAATAGTTCAGATTTTATTCAAATTAACACCAATAGAATAAAACCAATTATTTTAAAATCTGAAATCAGGAATGTAATCATAACCAGTAAAAATGCGGTAGAGGCATTAATTACTAATATTCCTGCAAAAGAATTAAATTTTAAAAATATCTATTGTGTCGGCAGACGCACAAAACGATTAATAGAACAAAAAATTGGCAAGGTGAAGCATTCTGAAAAGAACGCTAAAAAATTGGCCGAATACCTTGTAGAGTATATTGAAGGCACGGAAGTTACTTATTTTTGTAGCGATTTGCGTTTGGATGATTTACCAAATATTCTATCTGAGAATAACATCACCGTAAACGAAGTTGAAGCTTATAGTACAAAATTTGCTTCAGAAAAAATTGATGACAACGTGGAAGGTATCATGTTTTACAGCCCATCCACAGTAAAAAGTTATTTATTAGAAAATCAAGCAGATAAAATTGCGTTTTGTATAGGTGAAAGTACCGCTGCTGAAGCAAAAAAACGTTTTAAGGATGTAAGAGTTGCTAAAGTACCAACTGTGGAAAGTGTTATAGAATTAGTGAATTTGAATTATGTATAAAATAAACGTCATTACGAGGAACGAAGATTAGCTTGCACTGAGCGCAGTGGAAGTGTGGTAATCTCACACTCATTAAACTGATTGCCCTAGCAAACAAGTTGTTGCTTCGTAATGACACTAAAAAATTGAAGTATAATTAAAAAGATTCCCGCCTTCGCGGGAAATGTTATGATAAAGAACAATTTATTTTTAAGAGCTTTAAAAGGCGAAGCCGTTAATCGTCCTCCTGTTTGGATGATGCGTCAAGCAGGACGTTATTTGCCTGAGTTTATTGAAATACGTGAGAAATACGATTTCTTTACGCGCTGTCGTACACCAGAACTAGCAAGTGAAATTACAGTACAACCTATTCGTCGTTTTGGTATGGATGCAGCCATTTTATTTAGTGATATTTTGGTTATTCCTCAAGCTATGAATATTGAAGTACAAATGAAACCTGATTTTGGACCTTATTTGCCAAACCCTGTTCGTTCTCAAAAAGATGTTGATAATGTAATAGTTCCCGATGTTACTGTAGAATTGGATTACGTGATGCAGGCTATTAAAGCAACAAAAGGATTACTAAATAACGAAGTGCCTTTAATTGGTTTTGCAGGTTCTCCCTGGACTATTTTATGTTATTGTGTACAAGGTCAAGGCTCTAAAACCTTTGATAAAGCAAAAGCCTTTTGTTTTACAAACCCTATTGCAGCACACCAACTGTTGCAAAAAATTACTGATACCACTATTGCTTATTTAAAAGCAAAAGTGAAAGCTGGTGTCGATGTTGTTCAAATATTTGATTCTTGGGGAGGCATGTTATCTCCTATAGATTATCAAGAATTTTCATGGCAATATATCAACCAAATTATTGAAGCCTTGAAAGATGATGCGCCAGTAATTGCCTTCGGAAAAGGATGTTGGTTTGCACTCCACGATATGGCAAAAAGTAATGCTAGTGCATTAGGCATAGACTGGACTATAACTGCACAAAATGCGCGCTATTTAACAGGCGGAAATATGACGCTTCAAGGTAATTTCGATCCTTCTCGTTTGCTCTCTCCTCCTGCTGAAATAAAGAAAATGGTAACACAAATGATTACTGATTTTGGTAAAGACAAATATATCGTAAATTTAGGTCATGGTATTTTGCCTAATATTCCATTAGACAATGCTAAAGCATTTATTGATGCCGTAAAGGAATACAATGTTTAAACACGTATATAATGGAATAAAGGCTTATACTAGTGCTTTTGAATTAATTTCAAAACTCAAATTATGGCGTTATTTTTTTATCCCAATAGCTATTAGTGTAATAACTGCTGCTGTTATTGGAGTTTCTGCTTATATATTCTCAGATAATATTGTTGATTTTTTGTCAAGTATTGTTCCATGGAATATTGATAACGAATGGGTAACTGGCATATTGAGGTTTGTTTTTGCTATTTTCATAATAGGAATTAGTTTAATTCTTTATAAGCATATTATCATGGCTTTGTCTGCACCTTTTATGAGTCCCGTATCTGAAAAAATAGAAATACATCTTTTAAATAAAAATCAC
>CAZQBE010000031.1:0-13962 GCA_964591595.1 uncultured Flavobacteriaceae bacterium | reverse complement strand
AAGTGGACCATTGGTCTCTAATATTAAGCTAATCAGAGTTTCAATTCTTATTAGCGACTGTTAAACGAAGTTAGTTGTTTTTTGTGATTAAATCAAGTAAGTAACTGCTTTATTAAAGTGACTGGCAAATAATAGTATCTTTGGTTTATGGTATTAAATAACTCATTTTTTAAGCTTTATAAAATCTCTTTACTACTTGTTTTATCAAGTGCGTTATTTTATGTTTCTTTTGCCTACGATTTGGTAAGAACAGATTACACAAAGCTCATTATGCTTTATGTTGCTTTGTTTTTCTTATTTTATAAATTGGTTCAAATAACCAAGCATAATATTAAATTCTTGACTTGGGTAGCTTTTGGTTTTAGAGTTGTATTCATTTTAGCAATCCCAAACTTATCACAAGATTTTTATCGGTTTATTTGGGATGGACGTATGATTCTTGAAGGTATAAATCCTTATTTATTTACAGTAGAATCGTTTATTTCTGTTGGTAAATTTCCCATTGCTCAAGCCCAAGAATTATACAATGGTATGGGAGCATTAAGTGCAGGTCATTTTACTAATTATCCTCCTATTAATCAGCTTTGTTTTGTTATTGCTGGATTATTTGCTGGTAAAAGTATTTTGGGTTCTGCAATAGTCATGCGACTACTCATCATTGCTGCCGATTTTGGAACACTCTATTTTGGTAAAAAGTTATTAGAAAGATTAAAACTTCCTGCTTATAATATCTTTTGGTATATTTTAAATCCATTCATTATAATTGAACTTACGGGAAACTTACATTTTGAAGGTGTCATGATTTTCTTTTTAGTATGGAGTTTGTATTTATTGCATTCAGGTAAATGGAAATTTGCGGCAGTTGTTTTGGCATTATCAGTTTCTGTAAAATTGATACCACTTATGTTTTTACCTTTGTTTTATCAGTGGTTTGCTTCGACAAGGCTTAACGACCCAAAAAAGCAAAACGTCATTGCGAATCTTTCGACTGTCGCTCAAGACAGGCTAAAGATGAAGCAATCTGTTTCAAAGGATGAGATTGCCACGTCGCAAGCTCCTCGCAATGACGGATGGATTCCTGCTTTCGCAGGAATGACAAAGTTGGTTGGTTTTTATAGTATTGTTGGTATTATAACGTTACTGTTATTTCTTCCTTTTTATTCTCCAAAATTTGTAACTAATTACACAGTAACGGTTGGGCTTTGGTTTCAAAATTTTGAGTTTAATGCCAGTTTGTATTATCTAGCTCGTGAAATTGGTTATGGGTTTAGAGGCTGGAATGAAATTGCTATTATTGGAAAACTAATCTCTATAGCTGTACTTTTATTTGTTTTTACCATTACCTTCTTTAGAAAAAACAAATCAATGGTTGAGCTAATTACTGCAATGCTACTGATACTCTCATTTTATTACTTTACAACCACAACAGTACATCCTTGGTATATTGCCACACTTGTGCTTTTATCTGTATTTACAAAATACAGATTTCCTATAGTGTGGAGTTTTGTAATTATATTGAGCTATTTGGCATATGCCAATAGCAACAACACTGAAAACTTGTGGATTATAGGTTTAGAATACGTAATTGTTTATGGTGTACTTATTTGGGAAGTGTTTGTAAAAAAGTCTATAAAGGTTCTCTCTTGATTTTATAAAAAATAGTCGAACTTTGCTTTAACGATTAACATAAATCACTTATTCTAAATATTTTTAAGCGTAAAATATACCCTAATATTGAGCATTATTAATGTAAGGCAAACTATGAATCAAATAATTCTTTGGAAGGATATGACGCTTTTTTGGGGAAGCAACCCAAAAGCAGTATCCGAACACTGTCATCCTACAGTTCAATTAGTCTTGGCTACTCAAAATAGTTTTAGCTCAAAAAACAAAAGAGGTGATTGGGTCGAGAAAACAGGATTATTAATTGCACCAAATTATTTGCATGAATGTAATGCTAAAAATGTTCGCATTCTTAGTATAGATATTGATTCAGAATCAGCTTTAGGAGAATGGGTAATAAAATATTATTTGAAAGATAAAAAAATAATTGATTTCCCAATAGAACATAATGATACTATTAATTTTGAAGAATTATCACATAAATTCAAAAATAAAAACTGGAACGACATAAGAGCAATCATTGAAAACTTATTTTCGTTTCAACAAACCTTTGAGTCGTCACAAAAAGATGACAGAATTGAAAACGTTTTAAACTTTATATCAAAAAATATAGATAAGCAAATTAGCACAAAAAAACTCACTGAAGTTGCTTTTCTTAGCGAAAGTAGATTATTACACTTATTTAAAGAAACAATGGGACTCCCAATTAGAAACTATATCCTTTGGTTTAGATTAAAAATAGCTTTTGCAGAGACTCTAAAAGGTTACTCATTAACTAAAGCTGCATATGTCGCTGGTTTTTCTGACCAAGCACATATGACACGCACATGTGTTAAAATGATTGGTTTATCTCCTTCATTATTATCTAAAAACAGCAAATTCATTCAAGTATATTTTCCTAAATAACAAGACTTTTGTATTCAAATAAAATTGATACAAATTATGAAATACAAGAATGTTGTTTTAACAAAAAGAGGTGGTCCAGATGTTTTACAGATAGTAGAAAACGAACTTCACACTCCTACAAATAAAGAAGTACAAATTAAAATTTTAGCCTGTGGTGTTGGGCGCACTGATATAGCCATGCGATATGGTTACTACCCGTTTTCACCAAAAATACCGTTTGTCCCAGGATATGAAATCGTTGGGATTATTGAAGCTGTCGGAAACGAGGTAACACAATTTAGAGTTGGTGATACTGTAGCTGCCTTAACCGTTTATGGAGGGTACTCAGAATATATTTATTTAGGAGAACAACATTTAGTTAAAGTTCCAGAAAATGTAAAAATAGAAGAAGCAGTAGCACTTATACTTAATTATGTAACTGCTTATCAGATGTTAAAAAGAATAGCCAAAATTAAAAGAGGAAACAAAATTTTAATTACTGGCGTAAATGGAGGTGTTGGCTCAGCATTACTTGACATCGGTATTTTAGAGGGCTTGGATATCTATGGTCTTGCATCAAAACACAACCATGACGCAATTACAAAAAAAGGTGCAATACCAATTGATTATACAACAAAAGATTGGGTAAGGGTTATTAGAAAAAAAGAATTTGATGGCTTAGATTTTGTGTTTGACTGTGTAGGTAAATCCTATATTAATAAAGGATTTAGTCTGCTAAAAAAGGGAGGTAAATTAGTAGAATATGGATATCCTAACTTTTCAGGAATGTTATTAGGTATTTTCAAAATAATACTGTTAAACGCATTACCAAATAGTAAAAAAGCAGAATTTTATGGCATCTCAGGAATTTACAAAAAAGATAAATCAACTATTCTAACTGATCTAAAAAAACTTCTTTCTTTATTAAAGGAAAAGAAAATCAAGCCAATAATTAACAGTCGCATGCCATTACTTGAGGCTTCTAAAGCAAATCGAATTTTAGAAACAAAATCTGTTTTAGGAAAAATAGTTTTATTGGATCCTACATTACTTTAACAGTAATGTGATACATATCAATTTGTAAATATAATTTAATGGACAAAAAAATGCTTGTCAATATATTAGATGACAAAAGACTCTAGTTTATAACATCTTCAAATTATTAACCTCTTGTTCTGTAAGGTGTTTCCAATGTCCACGAGGAATATCTTTTTTGGTAAGTTCAGCAATCATAACACAATCCAAACGAATAATATCGTAGTTTAAGTGTTCAAATATTGTGCGTATAATGGTATTTCCTGTGTTCTTTATTTTAAGTCCAATTTCTTTTTTTGGTGCTTTGTCTATATAGCTTATATCTTCAACCGCAATTTCTTTACCTTCAATTTTAAACCCTTCTTTAATCTTTTTTAGGTCTTCAAACTTTAAGTTCTTATCTAATTCAATATGAAACAAACGTGCAACGCCATTCTTAGAATTGGTGAACTTTTTAGTTATCACATCATCATTAGTGAATAGCAATAATCCTGTTGAGTTTCTACCTAAACGTCCTATAGGTTTAATTCTCGAATTTGTAGCGTTGGCAACCAAATCCATAACTGTTCGTCCTTTGCCTTCGCTAGTTGTCGTGGCAAATCCTTTAGGTTTATTGAGCAACACATAGGCTTTTTTCTCTGGAGAAATTCGTGAGCCATCAAAACGTACTTCGTCTTCCAGTTTTACCTTATAACCCATTTTGGTTACCACCTTTCCATTTACTGTAACACTACCAATAGAAATGTGCATATCTGCATCGCGACGTGAACAAATTCCTGAATTTGCAATATATTTATTCAAGCGTATTTCGTCTGGATTGGTATTGGTTTTTTGAGGTGCTTTCTTTTTAATTGGAGCATCCCGATAGCTATCGGGACCTTTTGCATAACCTTTTTTGTAGTTACTATTTGTACCATGTCCTGAAGTTTTTCTTTTGCTTTTATGTTCTCTCTGTTTGCTCATCGCAATAAAATTTTTGCAAAGGTAATCAAAGCCTTTGGCTTTCAAGCACCAAAAGCTTAAATAATAATTTTCAATTAAGAAATAAGGAATTTGTTATTTAGACTTTTTAAATTCTTTGAACTCGACTGTAGATTGACGTTCTGTGTTAACAATAAGTTTAGTGACATCTGGCCTTGAATAATGCCCAACAGGATCAAAATTTTGACGCTCTTCCAACACTTTATTAAAATCGATAGTTTGTATAATTAAACCCTCTTTATGCAATACAGGTTCTAAAATCCATTCACCATCTGGTCCTACAATACAGCTACCACCATTAGCTAAAACATCAGGTGATTTTTTTAATATTTTTTTCAAATGTGGTGTTCCCTCTGGGAAATCGCTCTTATTCATAAGTGAAGAAACGGAGACAACAAACGAACGTGATTCTCGTGCTATAAATCGAGTGATGTCCTTCGTATTATGATCACTTCCAGGCCAAACTGCAATATGAAGGTTTTCACCCAATCCATATAACGCAGTTCGTGGTAATGGCATCCAATTTTCCCAGCAGTTTAATCCACCAACAGTAAATTCTTTTAAAGGATGTACTTGTAATCCATTTCCATCTCCTGGTGACCACGTTAAACGTTCATCATAAGTTGGTTGTAATTTTCGATGTACCGATTTAATTTCTCCTTCCTGATTAATATATACCAAAGATGCATAAATACTATGTCCGCCTCGATTTTTAGCGCGTTCAATAATGCCCAAATAAATAGCAATATTATGCGCTTTTGAGAGTTTACATATGCTCTTTAACTCGTCTGCTTCAATCTGAATAGAATTCCTAACGTAATGCGCATGCAACTCTTTGTTTACTTTTTTATCCCATTCGGCTCCTCCAGTTAAAGCTAACCAAAATGGATACCCAGGAACTAAACCTTCACCAAAAACAATGAGTTCACAATTTTGTTTTGCCGCATCTAAAATTGATTGCTCAACTTTTTGAAGTGTAGCTACTTTATCTAACCAAACAGGAGCAATTTGTGCTAAAGCAATTTTGAGTATATTTTCCATTATAAAATTCGGTTTAAAAGTAAATCAGTATTTATTAATAAAATACTAAACACACCTGCCACTATGATAAACTTTAAAATATTGTGTAAAATTAAATACTGAGATTTACTATTTGATTTCCACAATAAAAGTAAGAAGATAGCAAGTAAAACTACACTTAAAAAAAAGAAAAAATTCATTCTTCCAATATTAAAATTAAAAATTAGCAAATAGGCTGGAATCAATGTTAATATGGCGAGTAAAGTGAGCATTGTTTTTGATGTTCTCTCACCATAAACTATTGGTATTGTTCTGTAATTAAGCGCTAAATCGCCTTTAATATTTTCAAGGTCTTTAGTGAGTTCGCGCATTGCTATTATTAGAAACAAAAACATGGCATGCACAAAAATTACAGTTTCAAAGTTTTTGTAATAAATAAATACTGCAAAAAAAGGTGTAATGGTTAAAATGGCTGATGTTAGGTTTCCTATTACTGGCATTTTTTTTAGTTTATGTGAGTAAAACCAGATGCCAAATATGTATAAGGAAAAGAAAATTACTGCTCTAAACGACACATAACTCGCCATGATAACCGCCAAGAAATTGAGCACAAAATAGAACATCAATTTTGTATTCTGACTCACTAATCTATCCAACATTGATTTTTGTGGACGATTAATTAGATCCTTTTCTGAATCGTAAAAATTATTGATGATATATCCAGCCGCTATTGCTACAGAAGAGGCCAAAACCAACATCAATAAATTTACATCGAAGATGACTTCTCCTAGTGATTTATTATGCGCTAAAATGTATATTGAGGATAGATATTGTGCAAGTACAATAATTAAAATATTGTAACCACGAACCACAGAAAACATACTAAAAAACTTGACTAACACATGTTTTTGTTTTCGAGATAGCATAAAATATTTATAAGAGATTCTTCGACTGTGTTTCGACTGCGCTCAATATGACACACTCAGAATGACATTTGGTTAAAAATTATAAACCACTTCTAATTTATAGTTTGCAAGCGATAGTTTTGCGCGATCTATATCTTCGGTAAAACCAAGTATATAACCACCACCACCAGAACCACAAAGCTTTAAATAATATGCGTTGGTTTCAATACCTTTTTCCCATAGTTCGTGAAACTGTTTTGGAATCATGGGTTTAAAATGACTTAATACTACTTTAGATAATTGTTTTGTATTGCTAAATAAGGATTTGATATCACCTTTCAAGAAATCTTCAACACAGGCATCAGTATGTTTGATAAACTGATCTTTCAACATTTTACGAAAGCCTTCTTGCTTCATGTTTTCCATAAAAATACTTACCATTGGTGCTGTTTCACCAATAATACCACTATCTAATAAAAATACAGCTCCTTTGCCTTCTTGTTTTTGTGAAGGAATTCCTGTGGCTTCAATATGATCTTTAGAATTGATTAGAATAGGAATACTTAAATAACTATTTAAAGGGTCTAAACCAGACGATTTGCCATGGAAAAACGCCTCCATTTCGGAAAATATTTCTTTTAATTTTAATAGCTTTTCTCTAGTTAAATTTTCAAGAACTGTAATTTTATCCTGTGCATATTTATCATAAATAGCTGCCACCAAAGCACCACTACTACCAACACCATAACCTTGAGGAATAGACGAATCAAAATACATGCCTGAAGCGACATCACTTTTTAAAGTATCAATATCAAAAGACACAAGATTAGTATCAATACTCTCAAGATGAACGACAAACTTTTTTAAATTCTCATTAGATTTAACAGCTTCGTCAGAAGGGTTTTCATCTTTCTTTAAAGCACCATTATAAAAATTATAGGGAATTGATAACCCTTTGGAATCTTTGATAATTCCATACTCTCCAAAGAGTAATATTTTCGAGTAAAAAAGTGGTCCTTTCATTTACATTTTTTGTCATTACCACGAAAGTGGGAATCTTTTAATTGGCTAACTATATTGTGGATTCCGTATCAAGTACGGAATGACAACTTAAAACTGCTTAGCTCCGAAACCTATTCTGTCACAAATATAGTGACCATTTTGGCAATGTGCAACTAATTCATTTTGAATGAATTTCAAAACTAAATCAGCCTCTTTTTCTGGGTATAATACATGTACATTTGCACCAGCATCTAATGTAAAACATGTATTAGACCCTGTTTGTTGTCTAAACTTCCAGATTTTATTAATAATCTCTAATGTATTTGGTTTCATTAAAATAAAGTAAGGCTCGCTTGTCATCATCATCGCATGAAGTGTTAGTGCTTCACTTTCAATAATTTCAATAAATGTTTTTAAATCTCCTGTTTTAAAAACGCCTAATAATCTAGAGAGGTTGGCTTTCGCTTGTATAAAACGTTGTTCAGCAAACGGATGATTATGCATAAGATTATGACCAATGGTGCTACTTACTTGTTTTTCGCCCTTATCAACCAATAAAATGGTATCCTGATAATTCTTAAAATTCTCATGTACTTTATAAGGATATTTTATTCCGAATACATCCGAACTTCCATCAATCTCCTTATGTTTTCCCCAAACGATGAGATTTCCTTCAATGCTTCTGCATGCGCTTCCTGAGCCTAATCGTGCTAAAAATGATGCTTTTTTTGTGAAGAACTCATCAGTGATCTCTTGATTTAACCCTTTTTCAATACTCACCAAGCATAAAGCTAAAGCACTCATTCCTGAAGCTGATGACGCAATACCTGAACTATGTGGAAAAGAATTTGAAGTTTCTATTTTAAAATGATAATCCTTTAAAAACGGCAAATAGGATTCTATATGCTTAAAAAACGTTTCAATTTTAGATTTAAAATCGTCTTGTTTTTTTCCGTCTAAAAAAACCTCAAAAGAAAACTCATCAGTATCTTCTTTTTTAGAAAAGATTAATGTTGTAGTTGTTTTACAAGCATCTAGCGTAAAGCTTATAGACGGGTTTTCTGGAATTTGATTGTCCTTTTTTCCCCAATATTTTACCAACGCGATATTACTTGGCGATTGCCAAGTAAAGCTTCCGCTTTCAATTGTATTGGAAGATGATTTAGGAATAAAATCTTGTTCAGTCATTTAACTTCTTTCAGATGTCAAAGATAACAACTTTACCATTGTTCTATAATTTCTTGATGTTGATGCTGTTTTTAATTTTCGTTCAAAGAGATTCATATTAAATTTGGCTTGACCATATCCTTTTTCACAGAAATAATAAATACAATCATTTATGATTTGATATTCTTCGCCTTCATAAAACTTTTCTGATGCAATTTTCACTAACTCATCATTTGGTTTATTATGTAAAATAGTAAAATAACTCTTTTCCTTTTTTTCTTCGGAAAATGGGCAGGTATCAAAAATACGTTTCAAATCTTTCCTTGTTTTTACTAAAACAGAAACTTCAAATCCAAAATGGTCAATAATTGCTTTTTGAATAATAGCTTCAATGTTTTGAATATTATTTTCTGACGTTTGAAAAAAAACATTTCCAGTTTGGATGTATGATGAAACGTTATTTAATCCAGATTTTGTGAGTAATTTTCGCAATTCTGCCATTGGTACTTTTTTATGTCCACCAACATTTATTCCTCGCAATAAAGCTATATAATTTTTCATTTGTTTGAAATATGTTGTGCTGCTATATAGGCTCCAGTCCACGCATTTTGAAAATTAAAGCCTCCAGTTACAGCATCGATATTGAGCACTTCTCCAGCAAAATACAAGTTTTTATGTAATTTACTTTCAAAGGTTTTAAAATTAATTTCTTTTAAATCTATACCACCAGCAGTCACAAATTCTTCTTTAAAAGTACTCTTCCCATTCACATTAAACGCAGCTTTTGTTAATTGATTTGTTAATTGTTCTAACTGATTTTTATTCAAATCCTGCCAACGTTTTTCATTGTTAATATTTGTAGCCAAAATCAATTGTTCCCATAAGCGTTTTGGTAACTCAAATTGTGGAGAATTAATTACAGTTTTCTTTATTGAACTCTGCTTCACTTCTTTTAAAATAGCTAAACAGTCCTCAAAAGATATTTGAATAAAATTAATTTCAATCTTAAATTTATAATCCCGTTTTGCCAATTCTAAAGCACCAAAAGCAGAGAGTTTTAAAATTGCTGGTGCACTCATTCCCCAATGTGTTATGAGTAAAGGTCCTTCAGATTCTAAATTAGAATCTGTAACTTTAATTTCTACATTTTGTACCACAACACCAGGAATTTTTTTAATGCGTTGGTCTTTTATATTAAATGTAAATAAAGACGCTACTGGCTCAATTATATTATGTCCTAAATTTTTAAGAATCTTCCAAATTTTGGTATTGCTTCCTGTAGCTAGTAAAAGCTTGCTTGAACTAAAATCGTCTTGATTGGTTATAACTTTCCAGTTTTTATATTGGCTAATAATCTCTTTTACCGAATGACTATACAACACTTCAACGTTGTGCTTTTTGGCTTCACTTAAAAAGCAATCGACAATAGTTTGAGACGAATTGCTAACTGGAAACATCCTGCCATCATCTTCAATTTTCAATTTCACGCCTCGTTTTTCAAACCAATCTATGGTATCTCCTGTCATAAACGTATGAAAAGGGCCTAGTAATTCCTTTTCACCTCTTGGGTAATTTTGCGCTAATTCTTGAGGAATAAATTCAGCATGTGTAACATTACAACGTCCTCCTCCTGAAACTTTTACTTTTTGCAATCCTTCTTTTGCTTTTTCAAGAATACAAATGCTTAAGTCTGGATTTTGTTCGGCGCAATTTATAGCTGCAAAAAATCCTGCTGCTCCTCCTCCTATTATTATAACATCGTAATAGTTCATAATATTTCCATTGAAAACGGGAATCTATTTAAATTAACTGCGTAAATTTAGCATTATTTAAATTGAAGATTGCATTGAAAAAAATCCTTTTCTTATTTCTTATTACTTGTTTTAATTGCAACACAGGAAACCTAACTGTTCTCGCAGATTTACCCTCTGTTTTAAATGAAGTTTCAGGAATCGAAATTGATTCTAAAAGAGATTTAATTTGGATGTTGAATGATAGTGGAAATGCTTCAAAAATATATGGTCTAGATACTAAAGGAAAGATTATAAGAACATTAAAAATACATGCTAAAAATAATGACTGGGAAGATTTAGCATCTGACACAAACGGAAATATTTATATTGGGGATTTTGGAAATAACTCAAACAAGCGGAAAAACTTAGTTATATTAAAGGTAAGTAAAGATTCTCTAGATAATTCTAAAAAAATAGATGTTGAACGTATTTCATTTTATTATCCCAATCAGAAAAAATTTCCTCCCAAAAGGAAGCAAAGGCATTTTGATTGTGAAGCTTTTTTCTACTATAACGATAGCTTATACTTATTTACAAAAAGTCGTGAAAAAGGTAATTTTGGTAAGACCAACTTATATAAAATTCCTGCATCACAAGGTAATCATAAAGCACAATTTATAGGCTCTTTTAAAACTTGCAATGACTTACCGTGTTGGGTTACATCTGTAGATATAAGTGATGATGGAAAACAAATTGCATTATTAACTCTTAATGCTGTTTGGATTTTTTCCGATTATAAAAATGATGATTTCTTTAATGGAAAAGTTATTAAATACTATTTTGATTTTGAGTCGCAAAAAGAAAGTGTGTGTTTTAAAAACAAAAATACACTTTACATCACTGACGAGAATGTTCTTGGCAAAGGCGGAAACTTATATGAGTTTATATTAAACTAACTATCCTTTTTTCTTAATTGGTCTCATTAACCCTTCTTGAGCTACTGAAGCTATTAGTTTTCCTTCTCTAGAAAAAATATTCCCTTTTGCAAAACCTCTAGCATTTGAAGCACTTAGAGATTCTATAGAAAACAACATCCAATCATCAAAATTAAAATCCCTAAAAAACCACATAGAATGATCTAAACTTGCTGTTTGCGTATTGCCATAATGTGCAAAACTTGCATGAGGGCGTAAAGCTGCTGATAAAATATTATAATCGGAAATATAGGTAAGAATTTGTTGTTTTGTAGCCAAATCTAATACAGATGTGTCTCCTTTAAGCTTAAACCACATGTCTAATTTTGGTGATAAATCTTTTTTCTCCATAGGATTTATCATTTGTGTTGGTTTAAATTCTATTGGACGTTCCATTTGCAGAAATCTTTTCATCTTATCAGGTAAAAATTCGCCATATTTAACAACTAAATCTGTCCAACTTTGTAGTTCTTCAGGAGGTTTAATATTCGATTTCATTTCGATTTGGTGCTCATATCCTTCTTCATTTTTATGAAATGATGCTGCCAAAATAAAAATAGTTTTTTCTCCTTGAATAGCTGTTACACGTCGCGTAGAAAAACTGCCACCATCTCTTATAGTACTTACATTATAAGTTATTGGAAAATTAAGATTTCCCGCTTCAAGAAAGTAAGCATGCATGGAGTGTAAAACACGTTGATTGAAAATAGTTCTATAAGCTGCGTTTAAGGCTTGTGCTAATACTTGACCTCCAAATACATTTGGACTTCCTACATTTTTACTCAATCCATTAAACTGGTTTTCACCTATTTCCTCTAAAATTAAAATTTTCAATAAATCGTTTACAGAATTCATTATTTAGTAGTGCTTTAAAATGAAAGCAAATATCTTAAAAATTCGTTTAAGAAAAGGCAATTTCTATATTAAAAACCAAAACCAAGTTTAAAAGCTAAACGTAAGCCATCATTGCTATTGAAACCTGATAAATTTAGTGACATCATATTAAGCAGATTTGCAAAAATTCCTCCTCCATAAGAGTTGTTCCATTTGTTTGAATCTTCTCCATCAACCCAAACTTTACCATAATCTATACCACCATAAATACCAATTATAAGAGGTAATAATCCTGTTTTAACTTTACGCAAATTTAAACGAATATCAGTACTTTGATAGAATGCACTTTTGCCTGTAAAACGCTGATTTCTATAACCTCGCAATCCATCACTTGCACCTAAACTCGCTGCCTGATAAAACTCAAAATTATCGCCTAAAGTTAAATGACTTTTCAATTTTGTTGCTAATACTATTTGACCACTTGGCACTAATTTATAATCAAAAGATAGAGATGGAATTATATATCCAAAGTTAATCGATTCGGTTAAATTGGTTTTGTATCCAACTTGTAAATTAACTTCCATTCCTAAGGTTGGAAATGCTTTATTATCTCTATTTTGGAAGTTGTAAGTTGCTTCTACGCCTGCAAAAGTTTTTTTACTATTTCCACTATTAGCTCCCAAAAACGTATTTATAAATCGTTCTTGTGTATTTTCTACTTCAATGTCTTCATAGTTTAATCCGAATTTAAAATTGGCTCCTAAATCTCCTTTCCAAATTAATGAAGGTGCAAATCGTATTGTTCCTATTCTTACACGATTGTAATCCTTTCCAAAATTATTTTGGTCTTCAATATTAGGGTTTAAAGTTTCATTACCAAAACCAAAGAAATTTATACTATAGTTTGGACTTGTAAACTTAGCTACAACACCAAGATTCCATTGTCCAACAACATTTGCAAACTCTCCATAATAAGAGAAATCAAATCCATTTGTAGCAAAATAATACGATGAAGAAAATGTATGTTGAGATGTAAATGGATTGCGCTCAAAACCATAAGTAGTAAAGGTGTTTACAAATCCTATTTTAAAACCGTCGTCTTGATTTGCACCTATTACTGGAATTAATTGATTTGAATTGTAGGTAGGTTTTTTATAATTGTAAACATTAGTTTCATAATCGTCTGTTAATTTCTTATTGCCTTTGTTTGTAACAAAAACGCTTTCTTTTGATTTATAATCATAAATCTTTAGCTTTTCCCCATTTTCAATGGCATAAGTATCTTTATTTTGTCCACCAACAATCCTCACTTTTATCAAATTATTTCCTTTTCCAAAAACATTAAAAGTATCATTATCATCTAAACCATAAATCCAAATTTCTTTTGTGTCTAAAGACGAATATTCTCTTTTATGAAAAATTTCTCCTTTTTTGCCTTTTTGAATACGGTATCCTGTAACTTTAGTAGTTGAACTTAAGCGTTCTACATCGAACCAATCGTCTTTATCTGTACCTTTTATGATGGTATATTTATTCAATTGATGATAATAACTATTAGAAATTTGCTGAAGATTAGCACGTCTTCCTATTAATTTTTGTTTAATATCTTGAACTGTCTCATCATTTACTTCATCTGGGAAATGTGTAAAGGCTTCATCAATAACATCATTAGTTAAATTATTTACAATATACTTTACTTGTACATCCCAAACATCTATATTAGATTGCTTTATGAGTGCCATATCTAATGAATAGGGTTCTAGATTAAACCATTTTACATTTTTTAATTCTTCATCATAAGAT
>CAZQBE010000030.1:0-14207 GCA_964591595.1 uncultured Flavobacteriaceae bacterium | reverse complement strand
TCCTTAAGATTATATCCTTGGCTGATGGCTTAGTTCCATCTTTAATAACAACCATAGTTTTAGTAATAAATTTCCCAAGAGATCTTTGAGTAAGTATCTCTAAAACAATAAAATATGTAAGTGTTATAATTATACTTAATACTAGTTCACCCATACTTTCTAAAGTTAATATATAGTTTAGGGGTGCGTCGAAACCTATTAATGATATAAGTCCTATAATATACCCTATTGCTATTGAAAGTATGTAATATCCAACAATATCAATGAGCATATTTATAAAGCGTTTTTCTCTACTTGCAAAAACTTTTGGCGTTACTATAAAATTTTCTTTATTCATTTGGTATATTTAAGTGCATTCAAATATAACTTTCTTTGTTAAATAAAATAATGTAATTTCGTTTTCTAACAAATTCCATTTTTTATGAAAAAGTATTTCCTTTTATGTGCTTGTTTTACAATAATGCTTACCTCTTGTAACCAACCCTTAACTAGCGATCAGCTACTTGATAAAACCATTGCTTTTCATGATCCTAATGGCAATTGGAATACTTTTAATGGCACTTTCTCTGTACGTATGGAAACTCCAAGCAGACCTACTCGGGATAGTAAAGTCACTATTAATCTTCCTGATGATAGCTTTAATCTAGCAGCAACTAGAGATTCAGTAACTACACAGTATTTTATAAACAAAGGCAAATGTGTTATTTCAGCAACCGATTCATTAAGGATTGCAAATCAAACTGAAAAACCAAGACGCTCACATTGTGAAATGACTGAGTTTTTTAAAAATTATTACACCTATTTGTACGGTCTCCCAATGAAACTCAAGGATCCTGGAACTCATATTAGCGATACAATTGAGCACAAAAGTTTTAAAGGGAAACACTATTTGGTACTTAAAGCGAGTTATGATGAAGGTGTAGGTAGTGATATTTGGTATTTTTATTTTGATCCTGAAACTTATGCTATGGAAATCTATCAGTTTTTTAGAACAGATGAAAACGGAAACCAAAAAGATGATACTGGTGAGTATATTTTATTGACTGAGGAAGAAATTATAAATGGTATAAAAATGCCAAAAATTCGTGCTTGGTATACCAATAAGGAAGATACACTTTTAGGGACTGATATTTTGAAGACAGAATAGTCTAAACCTAAACACCAATATCTTCATTCCATAATTCAGGATGGTTGGCTATAAACGATGCCATAAGGTCTTTACATTCTTGGTTATTGGCAATTTCTATGGTGACACCTCTAGATTTTAACAGCGCTTCTTCGCCTAAAAAACTGATATTTTCGCCAATAACAACTTTAGGAATTCTATAGAGTAAAATGGCTCCAGTACACATCGCACAAGGTGATAAGGTAGTATATAGTGTACAGTTTTTATAAACACTTGCAGGTTGGCGTCCAGCATTTTCAAAAGCGTCCATTTCACCATGAAGTACCACACTCCCATCTTGGATTCTTCGGTTATGTCCTCTTCCAATAATTTTTCCTTGGTGTACTAAGACAGAGCCAATAGGGATGCCGCCTTCCTCTAAGCCTTTTCTGGCTTCTTCAATTGCTGCATTTAAAAAATTAGCCATTTCAATTCTATAAATTATTTAGTAATTAAAGGTATTGAAATTATATTTAATTGATAAAAAGAAAGCACCTCTTTCGAGATGCTTCTAAATTAGAAACTATTTTTTTCTAGTCTCTCTAACAGTAGTAGAAGGGTGCTTATCTGCATATCTCTTCGTGACATATTTACCACTCTTCGCACTTCTGTATCTAGTTGTTGTTGCTTTTTTTCGCATAATAACTATTTTTAAATTAAACAATATGAAATTTCATTTTTGCCTAATCATTTTTATATATTTGAAATGTAAATGTCAACTAATAAAAATATTAGGTTCTGGATAGAAATTTCTTTTTTCCAGATTTAAAATTTTGACAGAAGCATCTCAATTGAGATGCTTCTGTTTATTTAAGCTTCATTCCATATTAATTTAATCTCTTCGCAAATTACTTCAATATCAGAAATTGCTTTTGGCAAATTCTTGGGAACAGAAATCACTTTTTCTCCAAACACCTCAATTGATAAACAAAGTTCTTGTAAAACTTTTTCATTTTCACCAGCAACAACTTCAGTCAAATACTTATTAATCAAACTTGATATATATCTTGATTGTTTATTGTCAAAAACATTGTTTTTGGAAATATGAACTTTCACAGCTCCTAAATAAGTTATTCCATCAATCTTTAATTTAAATATTACATCTGGTGAAATAATAATCTCAACGCCATTAAGCATTATTGACTTAGAGCTAACTTTCGTAATAATTTCTTGAGGAGCACTTTTCAACAAACTGGGTAATTTTATTCTCATAAAACGATTTAATGCTTCCAATGAAACCATTCTATCAACAACCTGTCTTTGCTTCATAGGCTTTCTTGCCTTTAATTCTTCTAACCCATTTATAACTGGAGCCAAATCACAATTATTTGCTATTGACTTCTTTATTCTAGCTTTTGGTAATTGATACCATGCAACTAAAAATTCCCTTGGCTCTTTTTGCTGCTTAATAATTCTTTGCTTTTTTAAATCAGTTGCTTTTGAAAAATCAGCCAACTGATTAATTGAGATAACTACATTACCTCTTCTTTTTAAATATTCCATTTTCTATTATATTAAAATGTTAATAAATGATGATAAATTAATTAGCTCGTAATCACTTATGTTATAAGCTTTTTTGATAAATTAATTTAAATGGGAAATATTTTACTTGGCAGAAATAATCTAATTTCGTACTATTGAAGAATGAAATAGGAGATGAGTTAATCTCTGTTTCTGCTATTAATTAGTTCTAAAAAATTGGCCCACACAGCGAATTTTAGAAAAAATTATCAAGAAGGGATATTGGAAATATCCCTTCTTTTATGTCTTTTCTTTACCTCTTTTTATTTTTTATTAAAGTTAATATTCTAAACAAATAAAAAAGCATAGTGTTTCCACTATGCCCTTTTTTAAATTAAGATCCACACATTAGGCAATCATCTCCTTGTCCAGATTTGGCACTCGCTATTAATGCTTTCATTTCTTCAGCAGACATAGGTTCTACCTCTGTAGTTTCAATTTTTTGGGCAAACTTTGCAGCTGTTTTAGCAGCTTTTTCCATTTGTTGTGCAACTACTATTTGGGGAGTGGCGTCTTGAGATACTTCTTTTACAATATCTGTTGGTTCTTCTTTTTCCTTTTTATCTAAAGTAAATTTAATGGCATCAACGGCGCTTTTAGTACGTAAATAATACATACCAGTCTTTAAACCGCTTTTCCAAGCATAAAAATGCATTGAGGTTAATTTTGCCATTGTAGCACCTTCCATAAATAGGTTAAGTGATTGTGATTGATCAATAAAATAGCCTCTTTGACGAGACATATCTATAATGTCTTTCATGCTCAATTCCCAAACAGTTCTATACAGTTCTTTGATATCTTGAGGGATAATATCAATATTTTGTATAGAACCATTTGCTCTCATGATGTCTTGTTTAAGGGTATCATTCCATAGTCCAAGTTCTACTAAATCTTCTAATAGATGTTTGTTAACTACAATAAATTCTCCAGATAATACTCTTCGAGTATAAATATTAGAGGTATATGGTTCAAAACATTCATTATTTCCTAAAATTTGAGACGTACTTGCTGTTGGCATTGGTGCGACTAACAAGGAATTACGGACACCATTTTTATGTATTTGCTTGCGTAGTTTTTCCCAACCCCAATTACCACTTAATTCTTCGTCTTTAATTCCCCAAAGGTTGTGTTGAAATTCTCCTTTGCTTATTGGAGACCCTTCATAAGTTTGATAAGGACCATCTATTTTGGCTTCTTCCATAGATGCTGTAAGTGCCGCAAAATAAAGTGTTTCAAAAATATCTTTATTTAATTGTTTGGCTTGGTCACTTGTAAACGGCAAACGCAGTTTAATAAATGTATCGGCTAATCCTTGCACTCCAAGTCCTATGGGACGATGACGGAAGTTAGAATTTTTAGCTTCTTCTACTGGATAGTAATTTCTGTCTATTACTTTATTTAAATTCTTTGTTACACGCTTGGTAATACGAAACAGTTCCTTATGGTCAAATACGCCATTTTTAATAAACATTGGCAACGCAATAGAAGCTAAATTACAAACTGCTATTTCATCAGGAGAAGTGTACTCCATAATTTCGGTACATAAATTTGAAGAACGGATAGTTCCTAAATTCTTTTGGTTGGATTTTCGGTTTGCTGCATCCTTATACAACATATAAGGCGTTCCTGTTTCAATTTGAGATTCTGTAATTTTCTCCCAAAGTTCACGAGCTTTAATAGTTTTTCGCCCTTTACCTTCAGTTTCATATTTTGTGTACAGTGCTTCAAATTCTTCGCCATGAACATCGCATAATCCTGGACATTCGTTAGGGCACATTAATGTCCACAATCCATCTTCTTGCACACGTTTCATAAAAAGATCTGAAATCCACATAGCATAAAATAAATCACGAGCACGCATTTCTTCTTTTCCATGATTTTTTTTCAGCTCCAAGAAATCAAAAATATCTGCATGCCAAGGCTCCATGTAAATAGCAAAACTTCCTTTGCGTTTTCCGCCGCCTTGATCTACATAACGCGCTGTATCATTAAACACCTGTAACATAGGCACAATACCATTACTAGTGCCATTAGTGCCAGCAATATAGCTGCCTGTGGCTCGTATATTATGAATAGAAAGTCCTATGCCTCCTGCAGATTGTGAAATTTTTGCTGTTTGTTTTAAAGTATCGTAAATCCCTTCAATACTATCGTCCTTCATGGTTAATAGGAAACACGAAGACATTTGTGGTTTTGGTGTTCCAGAGTTAAATAATGTAGGTGTTGCGTGTGTAAAATATTTTTTAGACATGAGTTCATAAGTCTCAATGGCAGCATCCAGATCGTTTAGATGAATCCCTATTGAAACTCTCATGAGCATATGTTGTGGACGTTCGGCAATTTTTCCGTTAAGCTTTAAAAGATACGATCGTTCTAATGTTTTAAACCCGAAGAAATCATAACCAAAATCCCGATTATATATAATTGTAGAATCTAATTTCTCTTTATTTTCCATGATAACATTATACACCTCATCAGATAAAAGTGGTGCATTTTTTCCAGTTCTCGGGTTTACATAAGTATAAAGATCCTCCATAACCTCACTAAAGGTTTTCTTAGTATTTTTATGTAAGTTGGACACTGAAATTCTTGCAGCTAAACGTGCATAATCTGGATGTGCAGTAGTTAAAGTTGCGGCAACCTCTGCAGCTAAATTATCCAATTCGCTTGTTGTTACACCATCGTACAAGCCTTCTATAACTCGCATTGAAATTTTTACAGGATCCACAAGTTCATTTAAACCATAGCATAATTTACGTACTCTTGCTGTAATCTTGTCGAACATCATTGGTTCCTTTCTGCCGTCTCTTTTTACTACATACATATTTTTAGTTCTTTTCTTTATTTTCTGAAATATTTTCAGAAAAATGGTTAGTTAGTTAGTCTAAATTGGTAAACTGATTGGAATCAGATAAAAATTTAGGTTTTTAATTTGGTTTCTAATTAATTAAAGGTTGTTTCTTAGTTACTGAAACATTTCATTAATTATAAAAAAGTTGTTAATTGGTTCTCATTTTCATGAGAGTGACATTTAATTCAAAAAAAATTAAAAATCGGCGTCAAAACTGAATTTGTCTTTTTCCTCTTCCTTATTAAGAATACCTGCTTTTTGGTATTCTGAAACACGTTTTTCAAAGAAGTTGGTTTTTCCTTGTAATGAAATCATGTCCATAAAATCGAAAGGATTAGTTGCATTATATACTTTTTCGCAACCAAATTCCACCAACAATCTGTCGGTAACAAATTCGAGATATTGAGTCATTAATTTTGAGTTCATCCCAATTAAACTCACTGGTAATGACTCTGTAATAAATGAGCGTTCAATATCTAAAGCATTGGTTAATATTTTGGTGATTTTTTCTTTAGGGACTTTATTTATCATGTGGTTATTATGCAAATGCACTGCAAAATCGCAATGTAACCCTTCGTCTCTAGAAATAAGCTCATTCGAGAACGTTAGCCCTGGCATTAAACCCCGTTTTTTAAGCCAAAAAATGGAGCAAAAACTACCTGAGAAAAAGATGCCTTCAACAGCAGCAAAAGCAATTAAACGCTCTGCAAAACTTGGCGAATCTATCCATTTTAAAGCCCATTCTGCCTTTTCTTTAATTGCAGGAAAATGTTCTATAGCCGTAAATAGTTTGTCTTTTTCTGTGTCTTCTTTTACGTAGGTATCTATTAACAACGAATAAACTTCGGAGTGTATGTTTTCCATCATGATTTGGAAACCATAAAAGAATTTTGCTTCGGTATATTGTACTTCAGATACAAAGTTTTCAGCCAAATTTTCATTTACTATACCATCACTAGCTGCAAAAAATGCTAATATGTGTTTTATAAAATAGCGCTCGTCGTCATTTAACTTGTTTTCCCAATCTATTATGTCTTGATGCAGGTCAATTTCTTCGGCTGTCCAAATACTCGCTTCTTGTTTTTTATACCACTCCCAAATATCATGGTGTTGGATAGGAAAAAGAACAAAGCGGTTTTTGTTTTCCTGTAAAATGGGTTCAATTTGTTGCGACATACTGGCTATTTATTACATGAAATTTGACTGAAAATTTTGTTTCAACTCGGGAGTAACAAATATTTAAAAATGAAGTCGAATATGAAAGTCTATTTTATAAACATTGTTAACAAGTTTTTAACAACGAGTATCTTTTTTCCTACAATTAAATATATTTGAAAAATCAATTATATAATTGATTATCAATGCTTTAATTGTTAATGAAAATTGAAAACCCTAGTAAAACTAGGGGGTGTTGAAAATATTTTTTATAAAAATGGCGGCGGCAGTTTTTGAATAAAGTTTCAAAATTGTTTTGCAAAAATATATTTTGAATATGTTTTTTTTAAATCAATTTTTATAACCCAAAAAGCCAGAATTTCTTCCAGCTTTTTTTTGTTGATTAATAGCATTTAATCAAAAAGTGAATCTCCACAATCACTTTTGCTTTAGTATTATATTGTCTTTACAAGGGTAACATAAAACAACATTATAAAGACAGTATTAATGCTTATAAAGGTAGGAAAAAAAACACTTGTTTTCCAAATGTTTTATTACATAGGGAGAATGTCATTAAAAAGAGTCGAAAAAAGGCTTTACTTTTCTAGAACTAAGACATCTTTTCTGCTACTTTTTCAAGTTCTAAGTACCAGTCTTCTCCAAATTTTCTAATTAACGCTTCTTTCACAAATTTATATACAGGCACCTGTAATTCTTTACCAAGTTGGCAAGCATCATCGCATATATGCCAATGATTGTAGTTTACTGCCGAAAACTCACTATAATCCTTAACTCTAATTGGATATAAATGGCACGACACAGGCTTCTTCCATGTAATCACTCCTTGGTTGTAAGCTTCTTCTATGGCGCAAAGTGCTGTATTGTGCTCATCAAAAATTACATAAGCACAATCTGCTCCATTAATTAATGGGGTTTCAATTTCGCCTTCGTTATTAATAGTAAATAGCCCTTGCTCTTCAATAGCAGCAATACCTTCCTGCCGTAAAAAAGGCTTTACTTTGGGATAAATCTTTGCTAAAATTTTTGTTTCTGCTTTATCAAGAGGTGCTCCTGCATCTCCATCAACGCAGCAAGCTCCTTTACATGCACTTAGATTGCATACAAAATCCTTTTCGATGATATCTTCTGAAACTATAGTTTTTCCTAATTGAAACATGGTGCAAATATAACCCTATTTATGTCTTATAAACCAGATAAAACATATTCAAATTTTACTGTTCTTATTGCTATAATTAAAGATTTAATACCGAGATTTGCAGAATATTTTTATTTTAAATCATGTATTTAAGTTTTAAAGAAATAATTACTGCCTTTATGGTTTTATTTGCTGTAATTGATATTATAGGAAACATCCCTATAATTATTGATTTGCGTAAAAAGGTTGGACATATTCAGAGTGAGAAAGCGTCTATAATTGCTGGAGTAATTATGATTTTGTTTTTATTTTTAGGACAGAGTATTTTAAGCTTAATAGGTATTGATGTACATTCTTTTGCAGTAGCAGGTGCTTTTATCCTTTTTTTTATTGCTTTAGAGATGATTCTTGGAATTACTTTATACAAAGAAGAAGAAAATAATGCGATGACTGCTTCTGTTTTCCCTCTTGCGTTTCCATTAATTGCTGGGCCTGGAAGTTTAACTACCTTACTCTCAATAAGAGCAGAATTTAGAATAGAAAATATTATTATTGCTGTAATGTTAAATGTTTTAGTAATTTATGTGGTACTTAAAACCTCTACTAGAATTGAGCGATTTATAGGTAAAAACGGAATAAATATAATTCGTAAAATTTTTGGAGTCATTTTACTGGCCATTGCCGTTAAACTATTTACATCTAACATTAAAGCCCTTTTATAATGAATGCTACATATAACAAATAAAAACCATACATTTTAAACAAATGAAAGCATTAACATACATACTTAGCATCATAGCTGCTGGTCTAGTTGTTTTTAATCTAACCCAAATAAATTACAGCAATCCGTTGCACGACGATAGTATTGTTGCGCTAATTACTGTTATTACAGGATTATGTGCTATATTATTACTAACTATTTTGAGGGTTTCAAAAAAAATCGAGAAACTTCAAAAAACAAAGGCTTAAAATTTTCTTTTAAATGCCTTCTTTGATTAATTCTTTGACTTTATCAATCATGGCATCATTACTATTAACCACTTGCGTATAAGCTTCACTACCATATAATTGTTCTGCAAGAGTCGCTTTTATGTAAAGTTTTATCTCTTTATTGTAAGCAACAAAGGTTATGTTATAACGTGATCTTTTATTTAAATACTCAGTAAAGCGTTTTAATGTCTCATCACTTACTTGGTATGTTTTAATAAACTCTTCTTGTGTAATATTCTCAAAAGGTGTTCTGTCTTTATCTAAATCTTCAAAAACAAAATAGCTCATAATCCCATTTCCCACAATACGATTTACTGTAGGGTTCTCCATTTTCTTATCAATAGGCACAAATACATCTGGAATAATCCCTCCGCCACCATATACTACTTTTCCTTTTGGTGTGGTGTATTTTAAAGAATCGGCTATTTGAATATTACTAGCACTTGAAAGTTCTCCATTATTGATTCTCTTATAATACTCGTGGTAATACTCTTTATTTCCATTTTCATAAGAGCGCTGTATGGAACGTCCTGTTGGGGTGTAATATCTTGAGACTGTTAAGCGTATTGCGCTGCCATCTCCAAGCGGCATTTCACGCTGTACCAATCCTTTTCCATAAGAGCGTCTTCCTAATATGGTCCCAATATCGTTATCTTGTAATGCTCCTGCTATTATCTCGCTTGCTGATGCTGAATTTTCATTAATAAGCACATACACATTACCCGTTTCAAAACTTCCTTTACTTGTAGCAATGCTTTTTTCTATTTTCCCTTTTTTGTTTTTGGTAAATAGAATGAGTTTTCCTTTTTCTAAAAATTCGTCTGCAATTTGCTCTGCAATACTTAAAAAGCCTCCAGGATTATCACGCAAATCCAAAACCAGTTTTGTAGCGCCATCTGCTTGTAACTTGTTTAGACTTTTTTTGAATTCTTTATATGTAGATTCTGCAAAACGATTAATTTTAATATATCCGAGATTTTCTGATAGCATATAGGATGCATCAACACTTACTATTGGCACTTCACTACGTTTAACTTTAAAATCTAAAAGTTCTGATTCTCCTGGTCTGTAAATTTTTAAATTGACTTTTGTGTTTTTTTCACCTTTTAATCTATTTACAACAGCGTCATTACTCCAGTTTGGACCATAAATGGATTCTCCATTAGCTACAATAATCCTATCTCCTCCTCTAATCCCTGCCTTTTTACTAGGGCCTCCTTCCAGTGCTCTAATTACAGTTACTGTATCTCTATACGTATAAAAACTAACACCAATTCCAACAAAATCGCCTTTCATATTATCCGTAATTTTTTGAAGGTCTTTTTTAGGAATGTATGTAGAATGCGGATCCAGATTATCTAAAATACTGTTTACTGTAACATCAACGATACTATCTGTATTTACATCATCAACATATTCATAATCAATATAGTCTATAAGCCTGTTGAGTTTGTCTTTTTTTGAATTTGATGAAAAAAGTCGGTCTGTGGTATCTGTAAAATTTAGTTTTCCTCCAATAAAAATACCTATTGCAATAGCAACACCTATTATAATTGGTAAATATTTTTTTGAAATCTGCATTAATTTAATTCGTTAACATATTTTACATCAATTCCAGCTTTCTTTAAAAACTGTAAGCCAGAATCGTCTCTATAAGCTTTACTAAATACAACTCTAACGATACCTGCCTGGTGGATTAGCTTGCTACATTCCTGACATGGAGATAAAGTAATATAAAGGGTTGCTCCCATACACGACTGCGTTGACGCTGCTACTTTTAATATGGCATTGGCTTCAGCATGGAGCACATACCATTTGGTATCGCCTTCTTCATCTTCACAAATATTTTCAAACCCTGTTGGTGTACCATTATAACCATCAGAAATAATCATGCGGTCTTTTACTATTATAGCACCAACTTGTTTTCTATTGCAATACGATAGTTTTCCCCATTCCTGAGCTATTCGTAAATAAGCCCTATCGTATTTAAGCTGTTTTTCTTCTGGCATTGAAACCTAAAATTATAATTAATAAGCATAAGTAATTATCCTAACGAATATACTTGGTTCGTATTTTAATTACAAGATAGTTGTCGTTAAAGTTTTACCAAACTTTTATAAGAAACCTAAAATTAAAAGAATAAGTCTGATTTTAAAAGCATTGGAAGCAATAAGCCTATAACAATTGCGGACAGAATCATAATCCAATCACGCTTTGAAAATCTAAAAATTACTTGCCCAAAAAAGCCAAAAAACAATACCACAAATACAATAATGATTTGCGCCAATTCTATCCCTAAGGCAAATTCTAAAAGAGTACCCAATTTATGCTCTCCTCTTCCAATAAACATTTTAAACTCTCTTGCAAAACCTAAGCCATGTATAAGCCCGAAAAATAAAGCCGAAAAAAATAAAATTCCTGCTTTTTGTTCTTTCGCTTTCTTCCCTGTTGTAAACACATTGTAAAGTGCTACAATTAAAATGGTAAGAAGGATTAAAAACTCTACTAATTTTCCATTAACACTAACAATGTCATAGGTTGCCAAGACCAAAGATAATGTATGCCCAACCGTAAACATAGACACTAATACCAATACACGTCTCCAGTCTTTAAAGGCATATGGAACGGTAAGAACTATCAAAAAAAGCACATGATCATAACCGTTAAAATCTAATACATGGTTAAGTCCGTATTCTACATTAAACCAAAAATTTTCTAACATAATAAAGTGATTTGAGTATATCAAAGCTACACAATTTTTATCTTTTGCCTATATTTTAAAGAATTGCCCTGCTTTAATTGCCTTTTACTATGGTTTTATCTCTAAGAAAGTTTTAATATCGTTATATTTGATAAAATATAACGCATATAAATGATTTCCGTAAAACAAGCCTTAAAAATAGTTCAAAATAATATTGAATTAAAATGCACCTCTGAACTTAAAAAAGTTACAGAAGCCTTAAATTATGTGTTATATGAAGATATAAGTTCTCCAATCAATATGCCTCCTTTTAGGCAATCTGCTATGGATGGTTATGCAGTTAATTTACATGATGAATTAACTTATACTGTTATTGGAGAAGTTAAAGCTGGCGACAATCATCATCCCATATTAAATAAAGGTGATGCTATTCGTATTTTCACTGGAGCTCCAGTCCCAGATACAGCAAATGCTGTTATCATGCAAGAGCAGGTAAGTATTCATAATAATTTATTATCTGCTGAATCTCCTATTACTCTAAATAAAAACATAAGACCACTTGGGGAGCAAGTAGGCAAAAATGAAATTGCGCTGAAAAAGGGAACTTTATTAACTCCTGCTGCTATTGCTTTTATAACGTCTCTTGGCATAACCAGTGTTACGGTTTATAAAAAGCCAAAAGTTGCCATTGTGGTTACAGGAAATGAATTAGTAGCGGCTGGAAATCCCCTTGCTTACGGTCAAATTTATGAAAGTAATGCAACTATGCTAACCTCAACTTTGAAGACCTTAGGTTATCAAGATATAACTGTACATAAAGTTAGTGATGATTATGCCAAAACAGTTAGCCTTCTTAATCAAGTGATAACTAATCATGATATGGTTCTAGTTTCTGGAGGAATTTCAGTTGGCGATTATGATTTTGTTGGAAAAGCACTTCAAGAAATAGGGGTTGAGCAGTTGTTTTATAAAGTGAAACAGAAACCAGGAAAACCTTTGTTTTTTGGAAAAAAACAAAACAAAACTGTCTTTGCTTTACCCGGAAATCCAGCAGCTGCATTAAGTTGTTTTTATATTTATGTATATACCGCTTTACAGAAAATGTCAGGACATATCAGCTTTTCATTAACAAAAGCAAAAGCAAAATCTTTATCTAATTTTATCAAAAAAGGAGATCGTCCTCAATTTTTAAAAGCAATTTACCAAAACAATAAAGTTGAGATTTTAGAAGGACAAAATTCGTCTATGTTGCACACTTTTGCGCTCGCCAACGCTATAGTATATGTGCCAGAATCAATTAAAACCATTAATAAAGATGATCTCGTTGAAGTTATATTGCTTCCAATAAATTAATAGCATGAAATACAAAATAAAAAGTCGCATTTGGATTGAAGCTGATGGTAATATTTTACTTGGAGAAGGTAGAGTAGACTTACTAAAAGCCATAGAAAATACAGGCTCATTATCCAAGGCTGCAAAATCTTTAAACATGTCGTATAAAAAGGCTTGGTCTTTAATTGATGCCGTAAATAAGAGGGCTGAAAAACCTGTTATTTCCACAAAAATTGGTGGTAAAGGCGGTGGAGGCGCACAATTAACTTCTTATGGGAAATCATTAGTAAAGGCTTTTGAAATTATAAATGAAAACTGCTGGGAATTCTTAGATGAACAAATAACGAAACAACTTTACCGTGATTTTTGATGTTGAACATATCTGGTTATTTTTAATTATTCTGCCAATTGTCGCTTTTTTGTACGCAAGTGTTGGTCACGGAGGCGCAAGTGGTTACTTGGCATTAATGGCATTGTTTTCTTTTGCTCCCGAGACAATGAAACCTACCGCTTTATTACTTAATCTGTTTGTAGCAGGAATTGCTTTTTATCATTATTACAAAGCAGGGTACTTTAATAAAAAATTGTTTTTAGCATTTGCAATAGCCTCAATTCCTTTGGCTTTTTTAGGTGGCATGATTGAAATAGATGCAACCATCTATAAGCGGATTTTAGGTGTATTATTAATTTTTGCCATTCTTAAAATGTTGAATGTATTTGGCAAAGAAACTGGAGTAATAAAAGATATAAAACTCTGGCAAGGGCTAGTTGTTGGAGGTGTTATTGGGTTCTTTTCAGGATTAATAGGAATTGGAGGAGGTATTATTTTAACCCCAATAATTTTGCTTTTACATTGGGGGAAAATGAAAGAAGCCGCAGCGGTTTCAGCATTGTTTATTTGGGTAAATTCTGCTGCTGGGTTAATTGGACAATTCACAAGTGGCGTGTCCATTTCTTCTCAGTCTTTTGTGTTAGTTGCTGTAGCTATGGTTGGAGGTTTCATCGGCAGTTATTATGGTAGCAAAAAATTCGACAACATATTATTGCGATATCTGTTAGCTTTTGTGCTCATTATAGCATCGGTAAAACTGTTTTTTATATAAATGATTGATAAAAATAACATAACAGGAATAATTTTAGCTGGAGGAAAAAGCTCAAGAATGGGCTTAGATAAAGGATTACTCCGCTTGAATGGTTCTACATTTATATCTCACATTATTGAAGCTGTTAAACCAATAGTTAACAACATTATCATAGTAAGTAATAACCCTGAGTATGATGCATTTGGATACAAACGCGTAAACGATTTAATTGAAAGATCGGAAGAGCACACGTC
>CAZQBE010000029.1:0-14228 GCA_964591595.1 uncultured Flavobacteriaceae bacterium | reverse complement strand
TTCGAGAAGCTCATATTGCAGCTACAGAAAGTAATTCAGTAAACACTGCAAATATGCCAATTGTAGTGTATCAAGGTTTTTCTATTCATGGTAATGAACCAAGTGGTGCCAATGCAGGTTTATTAGCTGCCTATTATTTAGCTGCTGCACAAGGCGATTATATTACTGACTTATTAAATAATACAGTAATCTTATTTGACCCCTCATTTAATCCTGATGGCTTGCAACGTTTTGCATATTGGGCAAACACCAATAAGAGTATTAACCTCAATCCAGATCCAAACGATAGAGAATATAGCGAGGTTTGGCCTGGAGGTAGAACCAACCATTATTGGTTTGATATGAACCGTGATTGGTTACCAGTACAACTTCCAGAATCTAGAGCTAGAATTGCTACATTTCATAAGTGGTTACCTAATATTTTAACCGATCATCATGAAATGGGAACTAATGCAACCTTCTTTTTTCAGCCAGGGATCCAATCAAGAACACATCCTTTGACTCCAAAATTAAATCAACAGCTTACTAAAAGCATTGGTAATTTTCATGCCAAAGCACTAGATAAAATTGGTTCTTTATATTATACCGAAGAAAGTTATGATGATTTTTACTATGGCAAAGGCTCTACATTTCCAGATATAAATGGAGGTATTGGCATTTTATTCGAACAAGCAAGTTCTCGTGGTCACATTCAAGAAAGTGACAATGGTATTTTAACCTTTCCGTTTACCATTCGTAATCAATTTACAGCTGCCTTATCTACTTTAGATGCTGCAAAAAACATGCGCGAAGAGATTTTAAAATATCAACAAGATTTCTTTAAGAATGCAAGATCTGAAGCTGCTAAAGAAAACGGAAAAGGCATTGTCTTTGGCGATGAAAAAGATGCTGCCAAAACATACCATTTGGCAGAAATATTAAAACGTCAGCACATTACATTTAAAGAAATAAAACAAGATTTCACTATACAAGGCAAACACTTTAAAAAAGGGTATAGTTATTTTGTGCCTAAAAACCAGAAGAATACACGCTTAATAAACGCCATGTTTGAAAAACGTACTAAATTTCAAGACAGTTTGTTTTACGATATTTCGGCTTGGACATTCCCATTGGCATTTAATGTAGATTACGCCGAAGGTGTATCTACTAATAATGCTGGATCAGAAGTTACCAATTTACAGTTTAAAGAAGGAACCGTTTCTGGGCGTAGTAATTATGCATACGTTATGGAATGGCATGAATATTACACACCTAAGGTTTTAAACAAAATATTAAGTAAAGGCTTGCGTGCCAAAGTTGGCATGAAACCTTTTAGCTTAAACGGAAAGCAATATGATTATGGAACCATCTTAATTCCTGTTCAAAATCAAAAGTTAAATACAGGAGATTTGTACAGTTATCTTAGTGAATTAGCTAAAGACAGTCATGTGCAAATTGATGCGCTATCAACTGGATTAACAAAAGGCATAGATTTAGGAAGCGGACGTTTTAGAGCTTTACAAAAACCAAAAATAGCGTTATTGGTTGGCAATGGTATTTCGTCCTATGATGCTGGCGAAATTTGGCATTTGTTTGATACGCGCTACGATATTACTGTAACTAAATTGGACACTAAAAGTATTGGTCGCGCAGACCTAAGTCGTTATAATACTATTATTGTTCCAGCAGGCGGAGGCGGATTTAGAGGTTCAGGGATAACTGAAAGCAATACCAAGAAAATAAAGACTTGGATTCAAAATGGTGGAACTTTAATTGCCTATAGAAGTGCTTTAAATTGGGTAAAGAAAAACGAGTTAGCAAAAATAGAGTTCAAAAAAATGGAACGTACTGCAAAAGGTGTTTCTTATGAACAACGCGGTGATTATAATGGTGCTCAATTTATTGGAGGTGCTATTTTTAAAGCTAAAACAGATCGTTCCCATCCTATTAATTTTGGATATAAAAACAATACGATTGCGTTGTTTAGAAACACAACGCTTTTTATGAAACCAGACAAAAATAGTTATAATAACCCTATACAATATACAAAACGCCCAATATTGAGCGGTTATATTTCTAAAAGAAATCTTGATAGTATTGGTAGCACAGTGCCTTTACAAATTAAACGCCTAGGAAAAGGAAAGGTTGTCGCATTTACCGATAACACCAACTTTAGAGCTTTTTGGTATGGCACTAATAAATTGCTAATGAATGCTATTTTCTTTAGGGAAGAATTATAATTTTATTACAAGAAGAGATAATAATAACACACCAAAAACGTAAAGCAATGCCAATTTTAAGCTAAACAAAATACTTAAAACAAACACCAACATTAACAGATATATAGGAACCAGAGTAATAGCTACAGCAAACCTAAATGTAGAGATAAACTCTGGTTCTTTTATTTTGGGTTGTACTACATATTTCCATATAAGGTATGGAAGAAGTAAATTTAAAATAAGTAATCCCTTTATGAAAGACCTTAATCCATTCAGATTCGATTTTGATTTTAGCTTACAGCCTTCAAAATCATTAGCAATGCAGTTGTTTACGCCCATTGGGTTTAGATAATCAACTTGTAAAGCATCTAATTTTTGTAGTGTTTCATGATAGCTTTCAGCTGTAATATGCGTCGTTAACTTTGAAATTTCAGTTTTAATTTTCTCTTTTAAATTAATAACATCGGTATTCCTATTTTCAGAAACAAAAGATCTCGCCGTAATAGGCTTACCAAAAAATAAAGCTGTACTATCTGGACACTGCTTGGCATTCTTAAAGTTTAAGCCAACAGGAACTAATTGCAGATCTATCTCTGGGAATTTTTCTAATGTATTAAAAACAATGCGCGTAAACCCTTTGCTTAAAGGGCGCACCGTACGATTAAGATTGTGATTCCCCTCAGGAAAAACAACAATGACCTCATTTTTATGAAGTAGTTTTGAGCACGTTTCAAAAATGGCTGTATTGTTAGTAATTGTACCCCAACCATCACGTACTCTATACACAGGAAGCATTTGTAGGCTATTTAAAATAGCACTAATAAAACTATTTTTAAACACTGATGCTCTTGATAAAAAATATGTAAAACGTCTACATTTTACCGCAATAAGTAAAGCATCTAATAAAGCATTTTGATGATTACTAAGCAATAAAACAGGCTTGTCCTTTGTTATGTTTTCAATATCATACACTTTAATTTTTTTAAAATAAAAGAACAACCCTAGCTGTATATACACTTTAATACTATGTAACCACAGTTTTTTCATTACTTATTGTTTTATGTCGTGACCAAAATGCAGTTAATAATAATCCAGATATAATATGCCAAATACCCCAAAAGGCAGCTAAAATTGCCATACCTCCTAAGCCATTAAAAAAAGTAAAGATTAATAATAGTCCCAATCCAGAATTTTGGATTCCTGTTTCAATGGCCAGAGCCTTCTGATTTACAAACGACAATCTGAATAATTTAGCCACTACAAACCCAAGGAGAATTGCCAATATATTATGCACAATACCTATATAAAGTACATGGTGTATATAATTATTAAACACCTCAATATTGTTAGAAAACGCAACAACAACAATGGCTACAAAAACAATTACAGAAAGAGGCTTTAATAGTTTTGAAAGTTTTAATGCTATTGTTTCATTTTTATAACGCATCAACATTCCAAAAAACAATGGTACTCCTAAAATCATAAGTACCACTTTTACTAAATCTATGGGATTAATAGCAACCGTTTTTAATAATTGTGCTGTGGGAGGATACAAGTTACCATAAAACTCAAAATTAAAGGGTGTCATAATAATTGCTAAAAACGTTGCAATTGCCGTTAAGCTTACCGAAAGTGCTGTATTTCCTTTAGCTAAATGAGTCATAAAATTAGAAATATTACCTCCAGGACATGCGGCAACCATTATCATACCTAAGGCAATACTGGGCTGTGGTTTAATCAAGATAACTAAACCAAACGTTAACAATGGTAACAAAACAAATTGTGACAACACACCAATCAATACAAGTTTTGGTTGTTTGAGTAATTGTTTAAAATCGTCGACGGTTATACCAAGAGCAACACCAAACATTACAACAGCCAATGCTATATTTAGCACCCAAAGACCAGTACTATCAAAATTTATTTTTACACTATCTAGCTCTTGCATATATTTAGGCTACAGGTGTTCCATTTTTTACCTTTTGTTCGGGCTTTAATAAAATAACATCTTTACCATTAACTGCTCCCATAACCAAACATTCGCTCATAAAATTGGCAATTTGCTTTTTAGAAAAGTTAACCGTAGCCACTATTTGCCTGTTTAACAGTTCTTCTTTTGTATAAAGTGTTGTAATTTGTGCCGAAGATTTTTTGATTCCTAAGTCTCCAAAATCTATGGTGAGTTGGTAAGCAGGTTGTCTTGCTTTTGGAAAATCGTTTATTTCTATAATTGTGCCAACGCGTAAATCTACTTTTGTAAAATCATCGAAAGTTATTGTGTTACTCATTTTTTAAAAATACGAATATTTACTATATTTAAATAAAACAATTTCTTATGTCAGTTACTCCATCAAATATGTTAGCTCTAGGTACTACAGCGCCAGATTTTAATTTAATCGATACTACAAGCGGTTGTCTTAAACAGTTAAAACATCTAAAAGGTAACAAAGGCACGGTTATTATGTTTATTTGTAACCATTGTCCGTTTGTAGTACATGTAAATGAAGCGTTAGTAGCAATTGCAAATACCTATACAAACAAAGGCATTGGTTTTATAGCCATTTCTAGTAATGATGCCATTGCTTACCCTCAAGATGCGCCAGATAAAATGAAAGCACATGCTTTAACTGAAGGCTACCCTTTTCCCTATTTATATGATGCATCACAGGAAGTAGCCAAAGCTTATAATGCAGCATGCACACCAGATTTGTATGTATTTAATGGCAATTTAAAACTAGTATATCGTGGGCAACTGGATGATTCTCGTCCCGAAAACGGTATTCCTGTTACTGGAAAAGACTTAAAACATGCTCTAGACTGTTTACTAGAAGGCAAAGAAAATGCAACAATACAAAAACCAAGTATAGGTTGTAATATTAAGTGGAAAGATTAAGCTGACACTAAAGCAGTGTTATCCCTTAATGTTAGCTGATAAAAATATATATTTGTTTAGTTATAACAAGTTGTGCAACATTTTTCACCACTCTAATATGAAAAAACATAATCTGACATTTTTAATCGTTCTTTTTTACACTTAACATTTATTCCCAAGAAATAATTAAGTTATCTAATGGCAAAGAAATTTTAATCTATCTAGATAAAACTTGGGATTATAAACCAATAGAAAAAGACACAATCCCAAGAACTATTAAAATAAGTTTAAGTTCTATAACAAGAGTCTTTACTCTGCCTAGCAAAGAAAGTATAGAATTGAATAATTTTAACAAGAATGATGTAGAATTATTGAGTTACTCAAATGACTTTTTTAAAATCAAATCAAAACTTAATGAAATTGGTTATGTTCGGGATTATGATATAGGTATTGATGAAATGTTTAAGTATCAAGCAATGTTTAACGAACAAGATATCATAAGTGCTAAGTACCAAAATAAAAATCTTTTTATTAGAGGCACTTCAGTTACTGATATTAATTCAGCTGGAGGAGTAAGTTTTTCAATTGATTTTGGATATTTTAATTCAAAGAAAAAAATAAAATATCTTTATTTCACGGTTGTACCATATAACAATGTTGGAGACATGCAAATTTGCTCAGTAAACAGAAGTTCAACATTTACTGGAAAAATTACTGGTCCAATATTAGCTGAAAATAAATTCGATACCAGTTTATGGGAAAACGCTTGGTATAACAATACAATAACTTGCATAAAAATAACTAAGGTTAAAGTCATTTATACTGATGATTCCACATATACTTACGTAAAGGAATTAAATAAAATTTTAGACAATCGTTTTACTAATAAATGCAACTAAACATTTGCACAACGAAGAACTAAGTTAAAAACCAAACTTTATTCTCCAGTAAACTCTGCATCTCTACGTTCCACAAAAGATTTAATGCCTTCTTTGGCATCCTGAGATTTCATGAGTTTATGTAATATTGGCATTAAATCGGCTTTGGCAGCTTCAAAACCTTCTTCAAAAGTTTTAGTAGCACTAACAATGGTTGCTTGTACACCAAGTGGTGCTTGTTTCGAAATTGTTTTGGCAATTGCTAATCCTGTTTCAAAAGGATTATTCGCGATTTCTTGTATTAATCCAATACGTAAGGCTTCATCCTCATTAAAAGTATCACCCGTTAGTAAATAACGCATCGCATTACCCCAACCACAACGTTGTGCAAATCTTATCGTAGCACCTCCAAACGGAAAAATGCCACGCCTAATTTCTATTTGCCCAAATGTACTTCCCTTTGCAGCAATACAAATATCGCTAGCTAATACTAATTCTATAGCAATGGTTAACGCGTAGCCTTGCACTGCTACCACAACAGGTTTTGTTCTTTTTCTTCCCATTAATTGGACTGGATCTACCAAATCATCACCAAATAAAGTAGCTCCTTTTGCAACGTGTTTAGTAACATCGGCTAAATCTAAACCTGCTGTAAAATGTTTGCCTTTAGAATGTAAAAAACCACATCTCAAATTTTTATCATCTTCCAATAGCGTAAAAGCTTCTGCTAATTCCTGTAACATTTGAAATGTAAATGCATTCATTTTCTCATTTCTATTCAGCTCTATTAGCAATACATGATCTACTATCTCTGTTTTAATAAAATCCATACTTATATACATTTATGAGTTCCCAATATACTTGTATTATCAACGAATTACAATATTTAGTTTCCGCTTTTATTTGATGAGTTTTATTATTTACCGTATTTTTAAAGAAATATTAATATGAATAATAAACAAATAGTAAATGCTTTCTTTGAATTCGTGACAAATGGAAAAACTAATGAAGCTTTTGAGTTAGTAGATAATAATGTTAATTGGTGGATTCCTGGAACTTTGCCCTTTTCAGGAAACAAAACAAAAGAAGAATATCTGCAAGTAGTAAATGCTATAAAAAATGGTTTTCCAAGTGGATTAAGTTTAACAGTTACATCTTCTATTGCTGAAGGAAATTATGTGGCTGCCGAAGTTGAATCTAATGGTAATCATATAAACGAAAAAACTTATAATAATAAGTATCATTTCCTTTTTGAAATTAAAAATAATAAAATAATTTCTGTCAAAGAATATATGGATACACTGCATTTATTTCAACTTATACAACCTTAATAACTTATTTTAATTTACTAAATAATTCATTTATGCGTCGTTTAAAAAAATTACTTCTAATTGTAATTGTCCTAATTATTATTTTTGTTGCTAATATTTTTATTTCTACTGGTTATTTCAGAACCATTGAACCTCATTTTGATGGCGAAATTGTTAAAAGAATCGCTATTCCAGGAGCCGAAGATATCACAGTAAGTGCTATTGATAGTTTTGCTATTATATCTTCTACCAACAGAAGTGTTTTTCCACAAGAAAAAGAACAATTTGGTGGTTTATATTATATGAACCTTAAAAATGGTGACTTTAAAACAAAAAAACTCACGTCATCTTTTAAAAAACCTTTCGCACCTCATGGTATGTCGATGATTAAAACCGATAGTACTTATAAAATCATGGTTATAAACCATACACCTCAAGGCCATTTTATTGAGGTTTTTAAATTAAATGGTGATAACTTAACTTTAGAAAAATCCTTAGCTGATGCATCTATGATTAGTCCTAATGATGTGGTTATGATTGACGAAAATCGGTTTTATTTTACTAACGATCATGGCAATACTAAAGGATTTGGTAGATTTCTTGAAGACTATATTGGATTTGCAGACTCCAATGTTATATATTTTAATGGTGAAAATTATCGAGAAGTTGCCAAAGATATTGCTTATGCCAATGGTATAAATTATGACACCAAACGCAATTTGCTTTTTGTAGCATCTCCAAGGAAATTTTTAATTAAGGTGTTTTCTGTACAATCTAATGGTGATTTAGAATTTATAGAAGATATTGATTGCAACACAGGAGTTGATAATATAGAATTTGATACTGAAGGAAATCTTTGGGTTGGCGCACATCCTAATTTATTAAGATTTGCTGCCTATGCGAAAGGAAAAGAAGCCACTTCGCCTTCTGAAATTATTAAAATTAAATACAATGGTAAAAACGATTATACCGTTGAAACCGTCTATTTGGAAGATGGTTCAGAAATGTCTGCATCAACAGTTGCAGCGCCTTTTGGAAATTTACTGATTACTGGAAATGTAAAAGATGATGAATTTTTAATTTTGAAAAAAAATAATTAATGATAATAAAAAATGTAACAATTGTAGGAGCTGGAACTCTTGGGTCGCAAATAGCGTGGCAAACTGCTTTTAAAGGATTTCATGTTACCGTTTATGATGTTTTTGAAAAAGGCTTAGAACGTGGTAAAGAATTTCATAAACAATACGCTAAAATTTTTCTGAACTCAAGAGGTGCTTCTCAAGAAGATATAGACCAAACTTTTGAGCGATTAAGTTACACAACCAATTTGGCAGAAGCTGTAAAAGATGCCGATCTTATTAGCGAATCTATTCCTGAAAATCTTGATATTAAAAAAGCTTTCTATATTGAACTATCTGGTTTAGCTCCCGAAAAAACCATCTTTACAACCAACTCTTCTACCTTATTGCCTAGTCAATATGCTGCTGAAACTGGGCGTCCAGAAAAATTTCTAGCACTTCATTTTGCTAATTGGATTTGGGATGCCAATATTGGAGAAGTTATGGGACATCCTAAAACAAATTCAAAAATTTTTGATACTGTAATTACATTTGCAAAAGACATTGACATGGTTCCAATTCCTATTTATAAAGAGCAGCATGGTTATGTTATCAATTCGTTACTTGGCCCTTTACTTCAAGCTGCTGGAAACTTATTAGTAAACGATGTTTCAGACCATGAAACTATTGATAAAACGTGGATGATTACTTCCGGAACAAAAATGGGTCCTTGCGCCATTATGGATATGGTAGGTCTAGAAACTGTTTATAATATTGAAAAGCTTTGGGCTGAAAAATTAAATGATAAATTGGGTTTGGCGCGTGCAGAATATTTCAAGAAAAAATTTATAGATCATAATAAATTAGGGATGAAAACCGGTGAAGGGTTTTACAAGTATCCAAATCCTAAGTACAAGAATTCAGACTTTTTATCTTAACACAAGAAAATTATAAATGAGTACAATAAAAGATAAATTTAGTTTAGAAGGCAAAGTCGCTATCATAACAGGCTCTTCAAAAGGCATTGGAAAAGCCATTGCCAAAGCCTTTGCTGAATGTGGTGCAACCGTTGTTATTAGTAGTCGCAAACAAGAGGCTTGTGAAGAGGTTGTTGCCGAATATAAAGCTATTGGATTGAACGCTATCGCCATTGCCTGCCATGTTGGTGATGCTGATAGCAGAAAAAATCTCGTTAAAAAAACAATAAGCGATTGTGGAGGTATTGATATTTTAGTTAATAATGCTGCGAGCAATCCGGTTTATGGTCCTATTGAAGAGGCATCTTTAGATGCGTTCGATAAAATCATGAATGTAAATGTAAAAGCACCTTGGGATTTAGCCAATAAATGTCTAGAAAGTATGAAATCTAGAGGTGGTGGAAGTGTAATTAATATCAGTTCTATTGAAGGCGAACATCCAGGATATGGCTTGGGCTTATATTCAACTAGTAAAGCTGCTATTTCTATGCTTACCAAAAATCAGGCTAAAGAATGGGGACGACATGGTATTCGCGTAAATGCCATTTGCCCAGGATTGATACAAACAAAATTTAGTTCAGCATTATGGACCGATGAAAAAGTTATGGGTCATATCAATAAAAAATTACCGCTTGGCAGAATGGGACAGTCTGAAGAAATAGCTAGTGTTGCTCTATTATTAGCATCAGAAGCTGGAAGCTACATCACAGGAAGTTTACAAGTAGCTGACGGCGGATTTTTAATTTCAGGATAAATAAGACCTGTCAGGTTTTAAAAACCTGACAGGTCTTAAAATTAAAAAATTAAAAAATGAATTTTGAACATACCGACAACGTAAAAGCATTATTGCAAAAACTTCAAAATTTTATGGATGCATATATCTATTCAATAGAGCAAGAAGTGAATGCTTATAATGCAAATCCAAAACATTTATGGACCTCACATCCATCTATTGAAAATTTAAAGGATAAAGCTAAAGCTGATGGTTTATGGAATTTATTTCTTCCTAAAGATTATGGCAAATTTAGTCCTGGATTAAGCAACTTAGAATATGCTGCTATGGCAGAAATAATGGGACGTGTGCCTTGGTCTGCTGAAGTTTTTAACTGTTCAGCACCTGATTCTGGCAACATGGAAGTTTTTGCTAAATATGGTACGGAAGCACAACAAGAACAATGGCTCAAACCACTAATGGATGGCACAATTCGATCAGCTTTTTTAATGACCGAACCACAAGTCGCTTCTTCTGATGCTACTAATATAGAAACGTCCATAGTTCGTGATGGTGATGAGTACATAATAAACGGCAGAAAATGGTGGGCTTCTGGTGGTATGGATCCCAATTGTAAAGTTACCATTGTTATGGGGAAAACAAATCCTGATGCCTCGCGATACACTCAACAAAGTATGATTATTGTACCTATGGATACGCCTGGATTAACCGTTGTTAGACCACTATCTGTGATGGGAAATTTAGATTCTCCTGAAGGTCATGCTGAATTTCTTTTAGAAAATGTAAGAGTCCCTATTGAAAATATTTTATTAGGTGAAGGTCGTGGTTTTGAGATTGCACAAGGACGTTTAGGTCCTGGACGTATTCACCATTGTATGCGAATGATTGGTATGGCACAACGTGCTATGGAACTAATGTGTAAACGTGCTACAGAACGTATGACGTTTGGAAAAAAACTGGCAGAGTACAGTAGTATTCGGCAAGATATTGCCAAATCTAAATGTGAGATTGAACAAGCAAGATTACTTACCCTCAAAGCAGCATATATGATGGATACTGTAGGTAACAAAGCAGCTACAGACATTATTGCAATGATAAAAATTGTGGCTCCAACTATGTTACTAAACGTTGTAGATAGAGCAATGCAAGTTTTTGGTGGCAAAGGCGTTTCTCAAGATGTACCTCTATCACAATTTTACTTATATGGCAGGATGCTTAAATATGCCGATGGTCCTGATGAAGTACATATGTACCAACTAGGAAAGCGAACCATAAAGGAGTTTAGTTAAAGTTAGATGAGTAAGATTTATTTAATACGTCATGCGCAGGCATCATTCCTAGCTGATAACTATGATAACTTATCTGACAAAGGAAACTTACAATCTGAAGCTTTAGGACAGTATTTTGCTACAAACGATATTCATTTTGATAAGGTGTTTATCGGGAAACTTAAGCGACATCAACAAACGTTTGATGGCTTTAATAAAGCCTATATTTCTAAAGGAATAGAATTACCAAAACCTTTATCTTTAAAGGAATTAAATGAGCATCATGCTTTAAATGCTTTACAATTTTATTACGACGATTTTTTAGCACAAAATCATACGGCAAAAAAATTGCATCAAGAAGCACAAAAACATCCTGAAATTAAACAAAAAAAGACGGTTCAAATCTTTGCCTTATTTTTAAAAGCGTACGCTTCAGGGAAATATGCTGAAAATCATGAAACCATACAATCGTGGTCAAGTTTTCGTAAACAAACTAAAAAAGGAATGACATGCATTTTAGAGCAGGTTGAAAATGGTGAAACTATAGGTGTTTTTACTTCAGGAGGTACAAAAAGTACCATTATTGGAGATTGTTTAAACATTTCAGAAGAAAAAATTTCAGAATTAAATCTTGTCATTAGAAATACGTCTTTTTCACAACTATTATTTTCAAACAACAAACTCAATATATTGAGTTTAAATGAAACACCACATTTAAAAAAAGAATTAATTACGTTTGTATAAAAGTCAAAAATATGTCAAGTGATAATACCATAAAAGTAAGTAAAGAAGAAGCATTGCAGCTTGACCATCTGAAACAATTTTTGTATGAAAATGAGTTAATAAATGATGTAAAAAGCAATATTGAAACTAGACGCTTTTCTGGTGGATTTTCTAATCTTACCTATTTATTGTTGGTAGAAAATAAGGAATATGTTTTACGTCGTCCACCTTTTGGAGCGGTAAAAAGAGGACACGATATGAGTCGTGAATACAAGGTGTTATCTCATTTATACAAGGCATTTAACAAAATTCCAAAGGTATATGCATTTACTGATGACATCACAATTTTAGGTGCTTCATTTTATATTATGGAAAAGGCTAACGGTATTATTTTAGATTTTCCGGAAGCAAAACAACGCCATATAATTCCAAGTGATTTTAAGACCATTTCAAATACATGGTTGGATACTTTTGTGAAGTTGCACAATGTAGATTATAATGCTGTTGGTCTTTCCGATTTAGGAAAACCTGAAGGTTATGTAGCACGACAAATTACCAATTGGGCAAAACAATACGAAAAAGCAAAAACGGATGTGATTCCTGAATCTAAAAAGGTGATACAATGGCTACAAAGCAACCAACCCAAAACACATGATAATTGTTTAATTCACAACGATTTTAAATATGATAATGTCATGTTTAAAGACGATTCTTGGGCAGAAATAAATACTGTTCTAGATTGGGAAATGTGTACACTTGGAGATCCTTTAATGGATTTAGGCACTTCGCTTTCATATTGGATTACCGAAAATGATATGGATGCTTTAAAAAAAGGATTGCTAAGTCCAACCATTTTTAAAGGCAATCCTAACAGAACAGAAATTGTAGAATTGTATAGTCAAAAAAGTGGACGCTCTATTCATAATTTAGTGTTTTACTATGTATATGGCTTATTTAAACTCGCTGTTATTGTACAACAAATCTATTACAGATATCATAAAGGTTATACAACCGATAAGCGTTTTGCACATCTAAACAAACACACACAATTGTTGTTTACTATTGCGTGGCAAGCTATACAGAAAAATAAAATTGATAATTTGTTTTAGATATAATAGATAATTAATTTAATAAATGCCCTCATATATAGATTAACTTTAAAGTAGATTAAGACCAATTTATTTTATTCGCTATATTTAATGAATAATCATAGCATTATGAATAAAACCAAATATTGGTAAACATTTGAAAATGACCATAAACGAAAAAGAAGTAATTAAGTATATCGACATAATCATAAATGATTTAGAAAATCCATTTGATGAGTTTACTGTATTTAGTTTTCTTGAAGAGAATAAAGAACATCTTTCTAAAAGAAAAGATATAGCGGAAACATATAATTTAGAAGATACAATAATTAATTTTGGACTTACAAAAAAACTTTTAAAAAAAACTGAAGGCAGAATCTTGGTTCTTGACGATAGAGGAATTAAATTAAAAGATTTTAAAAAAGGATACCTAAAGTTTGAAAAAAAATCTAAATCAACACCTTTTACTAAATATCAGAAGATTTATCTTCCAATAATAATAATATCGTTTCTTTTTGCGGTTTTTAAACATTTTCAATCTCAATCTATTAAAATAAATAATGAAGAATTAATAATTGAGCGGGACTCATTGAAAACTCTATTAAATGTTAAACAAAAAGAAATTGATTCTCTGAATATTCAATTTCGACGAATAAAAACAATAGAGATGAAATTAAAAGCTGAAAATTAAAAAGGAAATAATTGCATATCAACGTTTTAGTTCATTGCTTTTAATTTTCCTATAAAGTTATGTTTCACTTGATTTATCTCCAACCTTCTTTCTTCAATACATTTTCAATATGTGCATAATGATGGTTGCTATGCCATGCATACACACCAATATTGTGCTTTAAAACAACTTTGGTATTCGTTTCAGGATGAATAAAACTCATATTTAGTTGGTTTTCATTCAAGCGTTTAAGCAAATACACTAGCCTAGAATGTACACCCTTTAAAAGATGTAAAGACATTAATATAGGCGCAGTTTTTGCATCAGGTAATACAGCCCAATCTTTTTCCTCATAAGCCTTAATAATTGGTTGGTCTTCGGTTAAGGTCCATTTAAAACGAATATAACTGTGCTGATGGCTATCTGCCAAATGATGTACGACTTGACGTATGG
>CAZQBE010000028.1:0-14424 GCA_964591595.1 uncultured Flavobacteriaceae bacterium | reverse complement strand
AACTAATAAACAAATAAACGAATTATCAAACACACCAATCAACAGATTAAGCATCGGCATACAATCTTTTTTTGAAGACGATTTAAAAAGCATGAATCGAGCACATAATGCTAAAGAAGCAAAACAGTGTTTAGAAGAAGCCACAAAGCATTTTGATAATATTACTATAGATTTAATTTACGGCATTCCAAATATGAGCTTGCAAAAATGGAACGATAATTTGCAAACATCGTTTAGCTTTGGTGTTAACCATATTTCCAGCTATGCATTAACCGTTGAACCAAAAACGGCGTTGGATAGTTTTATAAAAAAAGGGACCTATCCACCAATGGATGAAGCTTTATTCTTAGAGCATTTTAATCACTTAGTAACCGAAACAGAAAAACAAGGATTTATACAATATGAAATTTCAAATTTTGGAAAACCTAATTATTTTTCAAAACATAACACTTCATATTGGCAAGGAAAAGCCTATTTGGGGATTGGTCCTTCGGCACACTCCTTTAATGGAAAAGAGCGGAGTTGGAATGTCTCAAACAACACCAAGTATATAAATAGTATTCAAGACAATAAATTACCTATTGAAGTGGAGATTCTTTCAAAAAAGGATAAGTTCAATGAATATGTAATGACTGGTTTACGTACCATTTGGGGAGTTTCATTAGAAAAAATTCTAATAGATTTTGGTTCAGATTATAAATCTCATTTATTAGCTTCTGCAGAAAAGTTTATAAATCAAAATTTACTAGTCATAGAAGACTGTCATTCTAATCAAAGCAAAGAATCTCATCAAAGAATAATTAAAACTACTCAAAAAGGAAAATTTCTAGTCGATGGTATTGCTTCAGATTTATTTTTGATTTAACTATATTTGAAAATGATTACTACCATTCAATATAATTCCAAAAAACTTACTATAGATTTATCAAAACCAATAGATATCTCGATGCCATTACGAGCATCAAAAGAAAATGTCAATGCATGGTATATTGGAAAGCCAAAAATAAAGCCAGTTAAATCAGGCAACTGGATTGGGAAGGTAAAAAAAGGGGGCTCAACAAATTTTAATAATATAAAGTTCAATCCTCATGCACATGGAACTCATACAGAATGTGTAGGTCATATTACCAGAGAGTTTTATTCTATTAATCAAAATTTAAAGCAGTTTTTCTTTTTAGCAGAAGTCATTACTGTAGCTCCCGAAAAAAATGAAGATGATTTTGTTATTTCAAAAAAACAGATCCAGTATGTGCTTGGGAACAAGAAGAGAGATGCACTTGTTATAAGAACCATACCTAATACAAAAGAAAAATTATCTAGACAATATTCTAACACCAATCCTCCATATTTATTAGAAGAAGCTGCAATTTATTTACGTGAGAAAGGCGTTAAGCATTTGTTGATAGACTTGCCAAGTGTTGACAAAGAAAAAGATGAGGGAACACTATTAGCACATAAAGCATTTTGGAATACGAATGCTAAAATTAGATTTGATGCTACTATTACTGAGTTTATTTTTGTGCCAAATTCAGTTGTTGATGGTTGCTATATCCTAAACCTTCAAATAGCATCTTTTGAAAATGATGCGTCACCAAGCAAGCCTATTTTGTATAAATTGATTGACTAGTTTGCTGAATATAGACCAAATAAGAGAGTATTGCTTAAATAAAAAAGCAGCTACAGAAGGATTTCCTTTTGATACAAATACTTTAGTATTTAAAGTATTAAATAAAATGTTTGTTTTAGCACCATTAGAAAAATGGGAAAGAGGAGAAGCAACTATAACTTTAAAATGTAATCCAGAATACACTCTCGATTTAAGAGATACATATGAGAGTATATATGCTGGTCCTTATTTAAATAATAAGCATTGGAACACGATTTCAATTTATAAAGGAGAGTTACCTCCAAAATTTGTCCTTGAGCTTATTGATCATTCTTATGATATGGTCGTAAAAGGAATGACAAAGAAAATGCGTGAAGAACTTAATAATTTGTAGAACCTATTTTATAACTGTATTATTGCAAAACTTATAAAGTACTATAAATATGAGTTTAAAAAGAGATTTAAAAAAGAGGAGTAATTCAAAATGCGAATTATGTACAAGTGAAGAAAATCTTCAGGTATATATTCTTCGGCCAACAAAAACCGAAAGTTTAGACAAAGCAATTTTTGCATGTAACACTTGTGTTTCTCAAATAGACAACCCTGAAAGTACTGATGCTAATCATTGGCGTTGTTTAAATGATAGTATGTGGAGTGAGCATCAAGCTGTGCAAGTAATGGCATGGCGAATGTTAAGTCGTTTGCGTAGTGAAGGTTGGCCACAGGATTTGTTAGATATGATGTATTTGGAAGAAGATACTTTAGAATTTGCAAAAGCAACAGACGAAGGCGAAGACGACGCAAATAAAATTATACATAGAGATGTGAATGGGGTTGTTTTACAAGCAGGAGATTCTGTAGTGCTTATTAAAGACCTTAAAGTAAAAGGCTCTAGTATGGTTGCAAAGCAAGGAACAGCAGTTAGAAATATTCGTTTGAATCGTGAAAATGCTGAATATATTGAAGGTAAAGTAGGACCAACTCAAATAGTTATAATTACTAAGTATGTAAAAAAAACATAAATAGTTTTATATTTTATTTCAAAAGGCTTACAATATATTTGATTTGTAAGCCTTTTTCATTTTACCGAGTTAATTAATTTTTGTATCTTTAAAAGGCTTTCAAGTTTTTACCTGCAATTTTAGTTTAGATAGAGTTTTGGTATTGTCTCAAATATTGAAAAGTATTTTTAACCATTGGTATACTAATTTAAATTTGGAATTATGAAAACAGCCAGCCATTTTTTTAAGGGAATAACTATCTTATTATTCTTAATTTCAACATCCCTTTTTTCTCAAGAACAACTGTATGTAAATGTTACAACAATGCATTGGAATATGGATCTTGATGATTTTTCGATGCATGAATGGAAAGCAGTTGAAATGGAATATCATGATAAGGTAACAATGAAGAATGAATATATTTTGTCTGCTACCGTTTTACAACATCATTTTACAGAAGATAGCTCCGAAATTTTGTTTGTTACAACATACAATTCATGGATAGCCATTGAAGAAGCAACGAAAAGAAATGAAGAATTAGAAAAAGAAGCATGGCCAGATGAACAAGTTAGGAAAGCATTTTTAAAAAATCAAGCGAAGTTTTATGCAAACGAACATTCTGACGAAATTTATAAAACTATACTAGGAGTCAAAGGTTTAGAAGAAACCGGTTTACCGTTAATATATTATGTAAGAACAAGCCATTTTGCTTACCCAGAAGATGTTGATGGTGCTATTAGTGATGAATTTATGAGTATGCTTAATGAGTATAATAAAGTAGTAACAGATAAAAATGAATATTATAAAGCATATTACCCTCAAGTTCATTTTTATGGTGCAGATCGTACGGAGTTTTTAGAAGTATTTGTTACAGAGACACTAGCAGAGTTAGAAAAAGGACTTGCAATGCAAGGTAAACTGTTCAGAGCACATTGGAATGGTAAAGAAAGAGAAAATGAATATAATAAGGTTATGGATAAATATCTAACAGGAACACATGGCGATAGAATTTATAGTTCTGTCCCAGAGTTATATAAAGGGATTTTAGAACCTGAAGAATAGATTTAGGCGTTTAAATAACTTTTGTTTTTTTGTATTCGGACGGGACTAAATGCTTCACAACTTTAAACTGCCTATTAAAGTTTGAGATGTTATTAAATCCAGATTTGTAAGCTACTTCAGCAATGGATAAATCTGTTTTCGATAGCAGTAACTTACTAGCATTTTCTATGCGTAATTCATTTAAAAATCTAAAATAAGTTTTATTTGTTCGCTTTTTAAAATATTTGCAGAATGCGTTCTTTGTCATTGTTGCAATGACTGCAACCTTGTCAAGAGAAATATTTTGATTGAAATTATTCATGGTATATTCCATAACAGCACTCATGCGTTTGCCTTCAATATCTGTATATAGTTTCTCGTAAACAAATGAGGATAGTGGTTTGCTTCTCGCTTTTGAAAGTATTCTTAGAATTTCCAATAGTAAAATAAATTGCTGTAGTGACGAACTTGATGTAAGTTTAGAAAACAAAAAGGTTATGTTTGCATTTGAAGAAATTTTAAATCCGTTTTCAGATTTTTTAAAAAATAAGTGTAGTTCTTTGAGCTCTTCAAGATTAAAAAAACAGCTTCCAAAGGCATTTTTAGTAAAAAACAAAGTCAACATATGTGACTTGGTTTTGTTTATTGTATCACTTTTAAAAACATGTGGAAGGTTGCTGCCAATAATAAGAACATCTCCTTTTTGATAATAATTAATAGTGTCGCCAACAATTAGTGTGCCTTCACCTTCTTTAATAAAACTTATTTGTATTTCTTCATGCTGATGAAGTTTATCATAAAAAACTAAGCCATAATCTTCTTGGTAAATAAGTGCTTGATGTTCAGGCTTTGGGATTTTAAAGGGCAATACTTTCATTTTATGAAAATACGCAAAAAATATTCAATAATAATAAATAATAAATATTTGTGGATAATATAGTATCATTATTGGATAAATGCATATTATCAAAGCACTTAAATTACATCTAATTTTGTTTAAAATAAAGATAATGATGAGTTTACAATGGGAAGGCGTGATGCCAGCAGTAACAACAAAGTTTACAAACAACGATACCTTGGATTTGAAAATGTTTGAAACAAATATTAATGCACAATTATACGCAGGCGTTCATGGTATTGTACTTGGAGGAACTTTGGGGGAAGCGAGTACTTTGAGTGATGAAGAAAAGAGAGAGCTAACTAAAACAACTGTAGATATTGTTAAAGAGCAAGTTCCAGTTTTAATGAATATTGCAGAGCAAACTACAAAAGGCGCTATCAAAGCAGCGCAAATAGCCGAAGACGATGGCGCTAAAGGATTAATGATGCTACCTCCAATGCGTTACAAAGCTGGAGATAGAGAAACCATTGCCTACTTTAAAGCTGTAGCAAACAGTACATCACTTCCAATTATGGTATATAACAACCCTATAGATTATAAGATAGAAGTAACCTTAGATATGTTTGAAGAATTGTTAAAGTGTGATAATATTGAAGCCGTAAAAGAATCTACAAGAGATATTTCAAATGTTACAAGAATAAAAAATCGTTTCGGGAACAGATTAAAAATTATGACAGGGGTTGATACTTTAGCATTAGAGAGTTTATTAATGGGAGCAGATGGTTGGATTGCTGGATTGGTTTGTGCATTTCCTAGAGAAACGGTTGCCATTTACGAACTTCAAAAAGCAGGTAGAATTAATGAAGCTATTGTTATTTATCGTTGGTTTTTACCTTTGTTAGAATTAGATATTAACCCTAAATTAGTACAAAATATTAAGCTGGCTGAAGTATATACTGGAATCGGAACGGAAACTGTTCGTGCGCCTCGTTTACCTTTGTTAGGAGAAGAACGAGAGCAAGTATTACAGGTAATTAATAAAGCATTAAAAACACGACCAACATTATCAAGTTATAAAAATCTAAATGTTAGACATTAGACCAACATGCGAAAATTGTAATAAATCATTACCCTTTGATTCTCAAGAGGCAATGATTTGTACCTTCGAATGTACATTCTGTAAAGATTGTGTTGAGAATATTTTACAAAGTGTATGTCCTAATTGTGGCGGTAATTTTGTGCAACGACCAATACGACCTCAAGGACTCTTGAAAAAGCATCCAGTTTCTGATAAAATAATATATAAACCAGTAGATGTGAGAGCACAAAATAATAAGTGAATAAGTATTGTCATTCCGCAACTGATGCGGAATCCATTAAGAATTGAAATAAAATAATAAAACTCTTGCCTTGTGTCTCCGCTAAAGTTTCAGCGACAGGAAGAAACAGAAATGACATAAATGATATGATTACAGGAAAAAACTATATAGGAAATAAACGTTCAGCCAAAGGAAATAAAACATACAAAACATTTAATCCTCAATTGAATATTGAAAACGAACCTATTTACATTGAGGCTACTTCAGAAGAAATTAATGAAGCAATGGCTTTAGCTACAAAAGCTTTTAAAACATTCAGAGTAACTTCAAGGTCACAAAAAGCAGCTTTTTTAAATGCTATTGCAGATGAAATTTTAGCTTTAGATGATGCATTGATAAATGTGTATTGTTCCGAAACTGGGCTTCCAGAAGGTAGAGCAAAAGGAGAACGAGGAAGAACCGTTGGTCAGTTACGTGCCTTTGCTAATTTAGTTCAAGAAGGGTCTTGGGTAGAAGCAGCAATTGATACCGCAATAAATGATATGCAACCACAGCCAAAACCAGATGTGCGAAAAATGATGATACCTCTTGGGCCAGTTGTGGTTTTTGGTGCAAGTAATTTTCCTTTGGCCTATTCAACCGCTGGAGGAGATACATCAGCAGCATTAGCAGCGGGTTGCCCTGTAATTGTAAAATCTCACCCAATGCATGCTGGAACCGGAGAGTTGGTAGCTTCTGCAATAATAAAAGCCGTAGAAAGAACAGGAATGCCTAATGGTGTGTTTTCAAATTTAAATAGTAGAGGTGTCGAAGTAGGTGTACAACTTGTTCAGCATCCTGAAGTAAAAGCTGTTGGATTTACAGGAAGTATCAATGGCGGAAGAGCATTATACAATTTAGCAGCACAGCGAGATGAGCCTATTCCAGTATTTGCAGAAATGGGAAGTATTAATCCAATAGTTATACTTCCAGAGGCATTAAGTAAAAGAGGGGCAGATCTAGCAAGAACTTATGCAGGATCTATCACTTTGGGAACAGGGCAGTTTTGTACTAATCCAGGATTAATTTTAGGAATTAAAGGAGAAGCTCTAAATAGGTTTATTGAAAAATTATCTGAAGAAATAATTCAAATAGAACCGTCATGTATGCTACATCCAAATATTATTGGAGCCTATGAAAGCAAAAAGCAAAAAACGATATCACAAAAAGGATTACATATTGTTGCTGAATATGAATCGGAAGTGAAATCTAATTATGCAAGACAATCAGTTACAACAGTTGAAGGTGCTACATTTTTAGAAAACACAACATTACATCAAGAAGTATTCGGACCTTTTTCAATGGTAGTGCAATGTGAAGATACCAATCAATTAGAAGAAATTATTTCTAAACTTGAAGGGCAGTTAACAGGAACATTAATTGCTAGTAATAATGAAGCAAAACAGTATTCAGAGGTTATTGAAGCACTTCAAGATAGGGTTGGACGCATTATCTATAACGGAGTGCCTACTGGAGTTGAGGTTTGTCCAGCGATGGTTCACGGAGGACCTTATCCTGCTTCTACAGATAGCCGGTTTACAGCAGTAGGAATAAATTCTATTAAGAGATGGGTAAGACCTTTTAGTTTTCAAGATTGGCCAAATAATTTATTACCAGCTGAATTAAAAAATGACAATCCTTTAGGAATTTCACGTTTAATTAATGGGGAACAAACAAAAAGACACATTTAATAATGTCTAGAAATACGTTTAAATGTATTGATGCTCACACTTGCGGAAATCCAGTTAGAGTAGTGACTGCTGGATGCCCAAAGTTGAAGGGTGCAAATATGAGTAAAAAGCGTCAGCATTTTTTAAAGGAATTCGATTGGATTCGCAAAGGATTAATGTTTGAACCTCGTGGGCATGATATGATGAGCGGCTCTATTTTGTATCCGCCTCATAACCCTGAAAATGATTTTGCCATATTATTTATTGAGACTTCTGGTTGTTTGCCAATGTGCGGCCACGGTACTATAGGAACTATTACCATTGCCATTGAGGAAGAATTAATAACGCCCAAGATTCCAGGAAAAATAAAAATGGAAACTCCCGCAGGATTAGTGAATATTGATTTTCAACAAACTAAAGGGAAAGTGAATTGGGTAAAGCTAATCAATGTAAAAAGTTACTTAGCGGCTGAAAGTTTAACAGTAGATTGTCCAGAGTTAGGAGAAATCACTTTTGATGTTGCTTATGGAGGAAATTATTATGCCATTGTAGATCCGCAACAAAATTTTTCTGGGGTACAGAATTTTACGGCGAACAAAGTTATTCAATATTCACAAGTTGTAAGAGAAAGAATCAATAAAAAATATCCAAACACGTTTATTCATCCAGAAAACAAGACCATAAGAGATATTACGCATTTAATGTGGACGGGTAAGCCCCTTGATGCAACATCTTCGGGACGTAATGCAGTATTTTATGGGGATAAGGCTATAGACCGGTCTCCTTGTGGTACAGGAACATCTGCACGAATGGCACAGTTGTTTGCTAAAGGAAAACTTAACATTGGAGAAGAATTTATCCACGAAAGTTTTATTGGTTCAAAATTTATTGGTAAAATTGAAGCGGAAACGACTTTAGGAAATCAACCAGCAATAATTCCAAGTATTAAAGGTTGGGCAAAAGTATTTGGATATAATACTATTGTAATTGACGATGATGATCCTTTTGCATATGGTTTTCAGGTGGTTTAATCTCATAAATAGAATGGAAATGAGTAAAAGTGTAGTGATTATTGGAGGAGGAATTATAGGATTATGTTCCGCCTATTACCTACAAAAAGAAGGACACCAAGTAACTATTGTAGATCAATCTAATTTAGATGGAGGTGCATCTTATGTTAATGCAGGGTATTTATCACCAAGTCATATTATTCCATTATCAGCACCTGGAGTAATGAAAAAAGGTTTGAAATGGATGTTTAATGCATCAAGCCCTTTATTCATTAAACCGCGTTTAGATTTAGATTTTCTAAAATGGACTTGGGCATTTAATAAATCTTGTAATGCTAATCATGTGGCAAAATCGGCTCCAGTGATTAGAGATATTTCAGTATTAAGTCAGAAATTATATGATGATATTAAAACCACTGAAAATTTTACGTTTCAATATGAAAAGAAAGGACTCTTGATGTTATGTCAAACTGAAAAAATGTTGGAGGAAGAATTAAAAATGGCAGATTTAGCTAAAAGTCTTGGACTGGAAGCAAAAGAGGTTACTAAAGAGGAAATAAAAAAACTAGAACCCAATGTTAAAATAAATGCTATTGGAGCCGCATATTTTAAATGTGACCACCACACGACTCCTCAAGAATTTATGACAGAAATGAAGGCGTATTTAAAGCAAGCTGGTATAACATTCTTTACTAATGAAGAAGTTAAAGATTTGGAGGTACAGCAGGGTGAAATCACTTCAATAAAAACCAACAAACAAATTCTTAAAGCAGACGAATTTGTTTTAGCCGCTGGTGCTTGGAGTAATTTACTAAGTAAAAAATTAGGATTAAAATTATTGTTGCAAGGAGGAAAAGGGTACAGTGTTAATACCGAAAAACCAACGGGGATTACAATGCCAGCAATTATGGCGGAATCTAAAGCCGCACTTACGCCAATGCATGGTTTTACCCGTTTTGCAGGAACCATGGAAATAGCTGGAATAAATCATACTATTAATAAAGTAAGAGTTGAAGCTATTGCAAATGCAGTGACACGCTTTTATCCCAGTATAAAACTTACCCAAGAGGAAAAAGATAATGCAGCTTGTGGCTTACGTCCTGTATCTCCTGACGGATTACCATATATTGGGAAATCTAAAAAATGTAATAATTTGACTATTGCTGCTGGTCATGCGATGATGGGTTGGAGTATGGCAACGGCAACAGGGAAATTGGTTTCTGAGATTATTTCTGAACTAAAGCCATCTCTAGAACTTACATCTTATCATCCAGATCGGAAATTTTAATTAGGCAAAGTATATATAGATTACTAAAACGATAACACAAATAGAAATGCCGATGCTATTTAAATGTTTCCATGGTGTAATATCTACTTGATTAGTATATTTTTGAACATAAGCTTTAGTACGAGGTTTATATTTTCCAATAAGAAGCATGATAAGTACATTTAGTACAAATAGTATTGCCATAACATGTAAAAAATGAGGGTAGTTTTCTTCGCCTACAGCGTAGGGTTTAATAATGAATTGGCTAATGATATACAATATTGAACCAGATATAATGCCAACTTTTGCGGCTATTGCAGGCACATATTTGGTAAGGTAACCCACAACTATTATTGTTAAGATTGGAATACTGTAAATGCCATTAGCTTCTTGTAAGTAGCCAAATAAACCATCGGAAGCATATATTAATAATGGTGCAATACACATGGAAAGAATGGCCAGAATAATACCAAATCGTTTACCTGCTTTTACAGTTTCTCGTTCTGTCGCATTTTTTTTAATATGTGATTTGTAAATATCAATACCAAACAGCGTTACTGAGCTGTTTAATGCAGAATTAAATGAACTTAAAATAGCACCAAATAAAACAGCAGCAAAAAAGCCAAGATAAGCTTTAGGAAGTACCTTGGAGACTAGCATAGGATAAGCTTCGTCGGGATTTTCTAAATCACCACCAAAGATATGAAAAGCAATAACACCAGGAAGTACTACAATTAAAGGCCCCAATATTTTAATAAACGAAGCTATTAGTAACCCCTTTTGCCCTTCCTTTAAATTTTTTGCTCCGAGAGCACGTTGTATAATGGCTTGATTAGTTCCCCAATAAAATAGCTGCACCAACATCATTCCAGTAAAAATGGTTTCAATTGGGACTGATGATTTAGAATTACCAAGCGAATTAAATTTTTCAGGATGAGAATCAAATAACACCGAAATTCCTTCTAACACATTTCCATTTCCAACATACATTAGGCCAAAAACAGGAATTAGCATTCCACCTATCAATAAACCAACGGCATTAATAGTATCAGAAACAGCAACTGCTTTTAATCCTCCAAAGATTGCATAGATTGCGCCAATGATGCCAATACACCAAACCGTTATCCATAATGCCACATTTTTTGAAACATCTAATAGTTCTGGAATTTCAAACATATTACTAATTGCTAATGCACCAGAGTAAAGTACAATAGGAAGTAGAACAATAGCATAACCACTTAAAAACAAAACTGAGGCTATGGTCTTTGTAGTTTTATCGTATCGCTTTTCTAAAAACTGTGGCACAGTTGTAATTCCGCCTTTTAAATATCTTGGCAGTAAAAATATAGCAGTAATTACCATTGCAATTGCAGCAAGTGTTTCCCAAGCCATAACCAGAATACCATCTGTAAATGCAGCTCCATTTAACCCTATAATTTGTTCAGTAGATAGATTAGTAAGTAATAGCGATCCTGCGATGACTATACCAGTTAAACTTCTACCGCCTAAAAAATAGCCGTCTGAAGATGTTTCATTTGTTTTTCGTGTTGCTAAATATGAAATAATAGCAACAACCATTGTAAATCCTATAAATGATAATAATTGCATAAATTAAATTTTAATAATAAGTCATAAAATCTTCAATAAAAATTTTACTTAAATAAGAAATTAATCTTTTAGCATTGTCTTTAGTGAATACCATAGGTGGCTTAATTTTTATAACATTATTGTCTTTGCCATCAATGCTCATTAAAACACCAAAATCTTTCATTCGGTTGATTAAATATTCTGCTTGGGCTGAAAGAGGGTTTAAATTTTTATCAACCAATTCAATACCGAGAAATAACCCTTGTCCTCGAACATCACCAATTATTGGAAACTTTAACGCGAGTTGTTTTAACTCAGATTTTAAATATCCACCAACAATCAAAGCGTTTTCTTGAAGATTCTCCCGTTTTATAGTTCGCAAAACTTCTATTGCTATAACACATGATACAGGGTTTCCTCCAAAGGTGTTGAAATACTCCATACCATTAGCAAATTTTTCAGCCACTTCTTTTGTACAAGCAACGGCAGCAATTGGGTGACCATTGCCTAAAGGTTTACCAATAGTTACAATATCTGGGATAACGTTATACAATTGAAAACCCCAAAATGTTTTTCCCATCCTACCACATCCTGTTTGTATTTCGTCCGAAATACATAATCCTCCTACATCACGAACATATTTATAAGCCTTTGCTAAAAAGCCTTCAGGTAGTTCAATTTGTCCACCACAACTAATAATGGGTTCAACTATTAATGCCCCGACGCTACGTCCTTTATTTTGAATATTTTTGATACATTTTTTGACTTCTTTAGCATAATCTTCTTCAGTATTTTCGCCTCTATATTTTCCTCTGAAAATATCTGGTAATGGGAAGATTTGAGTGTGTTCAGGAGCTCCAGTTCCACCTTTGCCATCAAATTTATAAGAACTGATATCAATACATGAATTTGAATTTCCATGATAACCAACCTCAGAAGCTATAATGTCTCGTTCTCCTGTAGCAGCTTTTACCATTCTAATAGCTAACTCATTGGCTTCACTTCCAGAATTTACAAAATACATGACACTCAATTCAGTTGGTAAAGTTTCAAGAACTTCTTTTGCGAGTTCATTTATGTTTTCGTGTAAATAGCGTGTATTGGTATTAAGTAAAGCCATTTGTTTTTGACCAGATTTAACTACTTCGTAATGTTCATGACCAACATGTGCTACATTATTAACAGTATCCAAATATTTTTTGCCATATTGATTCATTAAATATTGACCATCACCACGAACTATTTTAATAGGAATTCTATATTGCAGGCTTAAATTTTTGCTTAAATGTTGATTTCGGTAATCAATGAGGTCTTCGTTGGAAACTTTCTTCTTTAGTTGAAGACTTTCAGATTTAAATAACAAATTTGGATCTAAACATAATCCTTTCCAAACTTCAAACTGATTAAAATAAGCAACTCCAGGGTAATCAATTTTATAATCAAGCATAGACAACATAATTTGAAAATGCAGATGAGGTGCCCAGTTTCCGTTTTCTGGATAGTTGCCTAATTCAGATATTTTTTCTCCTTTTTTGATAATGTCTCCAACGTTGTGTTTTAAAACACTTGCGACAGTATTATGGCCATAAAGGGTATAGAATTCAAAATCTTCGACATCATGTTTTAAAATAACCAAGCCGCCATACTCTTTATCTCCAGCATCATTTACAGCTGTGACCACTTCACCTTCTAACAAGGCATGAACAGGAGTATGTGCTGGAAACCAAAAATCGATACCTAAATGTATCGTTCTACTTTCTTTACCACTATTTCCTGTTTTATCATAAGCAGATGAAGTGTAAATTGGTCGTGGTTCTAAATAACCACCAGCAATTACTTTTTCTGGATGCTGTGATTGTAACTGATTAATTTTAAATTGAAAATAGCCTAAATCACTAAAGTCCTTCAAATGACCAACCCATTTACTGGATACACTTAAATCGATATGTTTAATTGTATTACTGGGAGCAGTTGGAAACAAATCGGTTATCTTGAATTTATTTTTAGATGCCCATTCATTAAATTTTTCTTCATTAGGATGTACACTAAAACCGCATACTTGCCTGAAACTAAAATGAGCAAAACAGACACTTACAGTCTTCCATTGTTTAAGTAATTCCCATGACGGTTTTTCGCTTATATATAAATATTCTCTGTAGGGTTCTGCTAATTTATTTAGAGCACACTTTACAACAGATATAACCATTCGCATCGCAATACAAACATATAAATGTTCTAACTCGTTTTCTTGAAGTGGAAATGTGGAATGATATCCTTTAATAATGGGTAAAGCAGCATCCAAAGGGTCTTTTTTACGCATTATAGCATAAGAACATGCTATTGCCACATCATTAATTATTTGAGTATGCATAGCATCTCCGTAATCTATAAATGCAATTACTTTAGGATTGCCTAATTCTGATGATACAACTATATTATTGTCATTTATGTCGTTATGGACAATAGATTTTCGTAGTAAACAGTAAGCTTTAAAATCACCTTCAAAAAGCTCTTGAAAATAGGATATAATTTCAATCTCTTTTTTATTAAAAAGATGAAGGTATTTTTTTGTCCATAAAGATTGTGCAATATCCCATTCAAAATTCCGATATGCTTTTGGGTGATTAAAACTAGAAAGAACACTTGTTAACCGACCACATTTTTCTCCTAAACTAAACCGTAAATTATCTAATTGTGGATTAACACTACTCCAAACTCTGCCTGAAATCCAAGTGAGTAAACGTACTTTTCGTTGTTTACCAAATTCATCAATAAATTCAGAAATTGAGTTTCCGTTTTTGTCTTTTGTAACTTTTGGAACAATAATTTCTTTGCTGTTGGAAGCGATATATTGTAATAACTCTTCTTGGAAAATAAGATTATCTACATCCTCATTTGGGCGCGAAATTTTAAGAATAAAATCATTTCCACTATTTATTTTAACTCTAAAATTATAGTCTTCATAACCAGGCAAGGCAGATACAGTTCCAGTTACATCATATAGGGAAAGAAGAATGCGTTCTGCTTGAATTTCAGAAATTTT
>CAZQBE010000027.1:0-14452 GCA_964591595.1 uncultured Flavobacteriaceae bacterium | reverse complement strand
TAGCCATCAATCTGTCTTTTGCTTCAATACCATATAAATGTGTTAATACCTCAATAACATATATTCTAATCCTTTTGTTTTGATGAGAAAGTAAATCCATTAATGAATCTTTTACTTCAAATTGATTATATATCTGGGCAAGTTTTAATGCAAATAATACAACGGTGTCATTTGTAGATTTTAACCAAAGTTTAATATCACATATTTGTTGATCATCAAATTTTTGTAAAATTTCGAGCAATTGAACTTGCGCCCATTCAGATATTGGAGTCTCTAAATTATTTAAAAACGAAAGTCCTTCAAATCTAAATAAACTCACTAAATACAATTGCGTTTCTTTACGAACCTCTTTTTTAGGATAGTCAATAAACTTTACAATATCTGTATAAGCCTCTTCAATTTTAAAACGCCTAAGTTCTCCAATACCTTTAGCAATAATATACCAGTTTTTGTTATTCAACCTTGCTAATGCATAATCAATAAGTCCTGTTTCGTAATATAAAGTTTTAATAGAATCAGCCATTTCACCAGAGACCTCATTCATTAAATTATATAATATTGAAATTACCATTTTGCGCTTATTCTTATACGGAATATGGCTTTTTATTTTAAGCATTATAGCTTGCTTTTCTTTACTAACCTCTTCACTTTCTTTATCAGCATACAAGTATTCTACTAACAATCCCTCATAATCATTCTTAAATTTTGTAAACTCCTTATCTTTTTTTCTTAAGTAATATCGTATAACCTTTAAATACGCTGTGAGTAGAATAATTGATGAAAACAAGAGCCCACTAACCATCCAAACTAGCTGAACTAGGAAAGGAAACTCATTATAATAATCAACAAAATATTGAATATCTATCATTGCTTTGGGGCAGTTAGATTTTAATTATTTTATGTTAATAATCGTTTTACTCTTATAACCAATTCATTAGGACTAAACGGCTTTCCCATAAAATCATTAGCGCCTAAACTAAAGGCTTTTAAAACCATTTCCTCTTGTCCAGCAGATGAGAAAACAATAATTGGTGTTTCAAAGGTTAATTCATTCCTCACATGACTAATAACTTCGAGTCCACTAACAAAAGGCATCATAATATCGGTTAAAATTAAATCAGGTTTATGAATTTCAATAAGTTCAATGGCTTCTTTACCATCAACTGCCATAAAAAGTTCATATCCTTCTTTTTCTAATCTGAATTTTAATAATAATGACAATGTTGAATTATCCTCTGCTAAAACAATTTTATTTTTTTCCATCAATCATTTATTTAAATTTCAACTTAAAAGTAGGGCAATATATAAAAAATAATCGATTAAATGCAATTAACACATGATGAAATGCATAAAAGTGTATTTTTTAGCTAATAAATATTGTTTTCAATACAAATTGTATGGTTTATTTTTAAAATATAAGTTTGGTGATAAAGGTATTTAAGGAAAAACACCTAAGAAAAGTATTAAAATAGCTACTCTATTATAACTCTTTTACTTATTATACCTCTTGTAGTATTTAACTTAACAATATAAACTCCAGAGTTTACTGATGTTGGAATTGGAATTATTCCTGAAGAATATTTTAAAGATTCAATCCTTTGTCCAATTACATTATATAAATTAACACCTAAGATTTCTGAATTAGTTGGCTTAATAATTTTGATTTCTGATGCTCTAGAATCATAATAGATTGTAAACTCATTTTTTAATACCACATCATCGTCTGAGGACACATTTGAATTATTTGATTGAAACACTAGTGCAAATCTATCATCGTAAGTACCTTCATCTAAGTCAATCTCGAATGGCTTATTATTAATCTTATAAGTTTCATCTGTAGTATTATCTTTAATATATAAGTTTAGAGTTGGGTCTATTTTTTCTAATGCATCTATTTTAATCTTTATTAACCCTGCTTGTTTCACTTTTAATCCTAATGCAAATTCTTGTGCTGCATCAATAGTATTTACACCTTGTATTACAAATTTATTATTATTAAAAATCCAATACATATCTTCTTCATTAATATCTGCCATAAAAGCATCATAACCCAAATCAAATTCATTAGAAGCATTTTCATCAATCCCAACAACAATTTGTCTATGGTATCCTTTTGGAGAATCATACATTAATCTAATTGTTGGTTTAACATTATCAGCCTCGGCTACATTCTCATTCGCTGAACCACTCTTTGTTTTACCACTATTAGCTCGCATAAAAACGGATCCACCTGATCCTTCGGTTGCAAAAACTCGTTGGCTATTTTTGAAAACGATATTTCCTCCATCAATAGTTAATATTGGAGTACCATTGTCATTATTAAAACCATCTAAAACAGTAGATACAAAAAAGCCTTGATTAACTGGAATAAACTGTCCTGGAATCTTAGTACCCGTTGCTCCATTTGCGTTTACAAGGGCGTCATTAGAAATTGCTACCGCTCCACCTGTTAAGTTACGTGTTGCATAACCTCCAACAAAGTTACTTGTACTATGAGAGTTTTCTTCTCCAAAATGATCCCAAAAGTATAGGGCTCCATTGAAAATTGTACCATTAACATTGTTCCCTCCATCTGCAATACTAAGATTATCCAAAATAAACTCTGTGGCGTCAATGGCAGATGGATAAGGATTTCCAATTAATCTATCTACCTCTCCTGACGATTTGTCGAGTGCTAAAGTGATATCTCCATTATTAGGCATTCCTTTAAAAACATAATTTTGAAAATCGGTAAGAATATTAGCCGCTCCCGAAGTACCTTTCATTGTATAACCTTCTCCAGGAAGTAAAGATGAATTTTCATTTATTGATGTCCAAGCATTATAGTCATCATCAGCGCCATAAAAGGTGTATAACCAATAGGAACTTATGGTTCTAGGCGTATTTGGTGTATTAGAATCGGCTGCTGTATAAGATGAATTAAAAGTGATTGGTTGATACAAAGCAGGATTAGTTCCATCATATAAAACTCCTGAAATAGAATAATTAGAATTTGTGCCATTTACTCCTGTTCCTTTGGTGTTTGTATTACCTCCTATTAACCCAACCGAAGATGACCAATAATTATAATTAAAACTATTTGCTGTCCCTTGTTGGTCTCTTTCAATATAACCTCCACTATCCGCATCTATAATACTCCCTTCAGGTTGAATTAATTGCGATTCGCCATCTAAGTTTATGACACCATCTAATTCTAAGTAACTATTAATAGCTAAACTTTGTCCTGTCCCTGTTCCATTATTTATATTAATTGTACCATCAATAGTTAATGTGCCAACTGTTGAAACTAACCCTAGTAAAGTAATATCTCTATTCCCTGAAGTAATATCGTTTGTTAAATCCACGATATTCCAATCTATTGATGTAATACCATCTATTCCTATGGTATTAGGAATGTAAACATCGGTATTATTTAACCAGGTTGTACTAGTGTCCCAACTACTGTCGCCATCTGTTTCATAAGGTATTGGTGCTGTGACCGATTGTGAAGAAGTAATATCGATTGGTGTTCCGTCTATAGCATAACTTGAACTATCAAAAGCGGTGTTAGAATCTAGTGGATAATACCCAAGTAAATTACTCCACAATAATCCTCCAGAAATATTTAAGGGAACTATTAATCCTCTAACGGCTGTACCATTTTGCTCAATTTGCTGGTTCATCATTTCCTTTATTTGATCTTGACTTAGGGCAACACCCCAAATTCGGGTCTCTTGTATAGCCCCATCAAAGAAATTAATGCTAAGTGGTGTTGTAGCATAATTTGCAGTATCTGCTCCAATTTTAAAATTTTGTGAATTACCTATAGTTCCTGCAGATGGAGATCCTGAAATTACCTCAATCCCATCAATAAACAATTTTGCTGTTGTACCATCATAAGTTGCTGAAATATGATGCCATTCATTATTTGGTATAGTATATGGAGATGTAATATTTAATACCTCATTATTGGAATTATCATACCAAACTAAATTAGGGTAATTATTAATTAAAGCAAGATGATATCCTGATTTTAAAGTAAGATCAATATTTCCTTTAGAAATAATAGTCCCATTTGCCATAGTACTTTCTTGAAAAATCCAAGATTCTAAAGAAAAAGAACCTGAGAGATCTAAATTATCTCCAAAATCTATGTACTCATCAGTTCCATTAAAATCAATTAAATAATCTATAATATTAACAGAATAATCTTCTACCTCACCATCAAAACCAGTATCGCAACTTGATGGGTAATCTTGCCATTTTGTAGCAACTCGCATAGTAGTTGAACCAATATTAGCTGATATCGGAACAGTAATTGCCAAAGGAGAATTTGATGTTGGACCATCTACAACATTAGTTGCATAACCCATATCATATTCCTCTCCAGCATCATCAAAATCGCCATCGTTATTCCAATCTATCCAAACATTAGTATATACTGTAAAGTTCCCATCAGTGTTTACATTTACTATTAAATTATGTGTCGAATTTTTGTAAACATTGGTAGATATTGATGTAAAATCTTCGTAAGCTTTGTCTTTGGGGATTTCATTATCTGCATTACTTATGGTGTTAAATGACACATATGTAATACTTGTGTCATAATCCAAACTTCCATTTGAAACACAAACCGTTCCTTTACCTTGTATAAGAAATGTGTAAGGGTCCTCATCAGTATCGTTATTGGCAATAGATACTGTCGCTAAATGTGTTCCTGATGTTGTAGGGTCGTATGTAATTGTAAATGTTGTGCTTCCTCCTGCAGATATTGGTGTTATTGGGTTAGCGGTTAAAGTAAAATCTGCCGTTGCTCCTGTTATGGTAATATATGGACTTGGATCATCTAAAGTCAAATCCAAACTTCCTAAATTTTCAATGGTAAAAGTATGAGCTAATGATACGGCTCCTGTTGTTTCCAATTCTCCAAAGTCTGTATAATCAGTTAATTGAATAGCTGTATTCCCATCTGGTATATTTGTTCCATTTCCTTTTACATTTATTTCTGTTCCAGAATAAGATGTTTGAAGTCCACTTAAATCAACTATTTGTATTTCATGAGACAATGTATTATTACTTCTATGTGCCCAATGAGCTGCTTGCGTTACAGATTTTAAATAGTAATTCCGCCATCCTCTACCATAAGCTGTACCATTACCACTAGAAGTAGAAGACCCTACAATAAGTGCTTGATTTACATCTGATAATCCTGCCGTTGTAATATCTATTGCTGTTTCACCTGAATTTTTTGAAGTGTTTTGAAAACGAGTAACGTTTAATCCTGTATTAATTAAAACATGAACAAAATGTCTATTTTGTCCATCAGAATCATGGTTGCTATGAAATGTCCAATCTACAGTTTGATTATTTGACCCAGGTTTAATGACTGGCCATAAATCGGCAATAGCATCATTATCACCACTATCCTGATTATCTCCTCTAAAATGACTAAAGATAGCAGCTTCGTTCCAAGAAGAAACATTAGTTGCTGTTCCAGTACCATCAGATCCATTTCTTAAAGTTACTGTTCCTGTATCAGAATTCGAATTTCCAGAATCTCCATGTAAAACTGTCCAATTATTGCCTGTAAATTCAACTAAAGTAATGTATATAATAACATCATTATCATCAGACCCTTTTTGTACCCTTAAAGTCGTTGCATTTTCTAAATACGCGATAGCCGTTGTAGAATCAGCGTCATCTTTTGTAGCATCATTCATAATACCTGTTATAAATGGAATGCATTTAGCCGCATTCGTTATACCAGTTAGTGCTTGTGTTGTACTATTTGTAGAACCATTAAGAGTAATGGTATACCTCCCTCTAACAATAAATTCATTACCTCCTCCAGTTGGTCCAATATATTCCCAAAGTGAGGTATTAAATCGCATATCTCTATTTTTAGAAGCAGCTTCCCGATAATAGGTTAATGTATTTACACCTGTAAGTTGTCTTGCTCCAGACATATCATCACCATCTAATGTCCCAGAATTTGTATTAGCTCCAGCATGCACTTTACGGTTATTATTTGCTAATTCAACGGTACTATTTAGTGAGTTAACTGCTGTAAAGTTTGTATTTGTTCCTCCAGTCTCTTCAATATCATCTTGGATATGCTGAACCTTGAAATCTGCTGTTTGTGCATTACCAATAAAAGATATTAGAAATAATATAGTTATTAGACTAACTATTAGTAGGTTATGATTCTTAGGGGAATTCATAAAAAGGTATCCTTCAGTTGTTTAAATTAACTTACGCAATCGACAAACGGTAAATATTATCGACAAACATACTGTTTTTTTTTAGATTATCAAAAAAATAATGAACATTAAGCCTTGCTCATTTTAAAAGTATGTAACTATTATAAATTTATTTTTGTATCTTTAAAAAGCTATTTTAGTTCAAAGGGATAATCATTAAAGGGTTGCTAGTTTTTCTAGTAGCCCTTACTTTTTTGTCTAATTTTTGAAAAACAAGTATTAAAAAAGGCGTATATCTTTAAAGATATACGCCAAATCGCTATTAACCGTCATTACTGTTTATGAAAATTCAATAATTACGAGATGCAATATTATAACTATTATTGTTACTGGTCAGTAACGTTTGTTACATAGTGCATAAGAATTTTCAGAGCTCTGTAAAACAAAAAAATGTTCTTTTCTTTTTAAAATAAGTCTCTTTAATAAAATAAGACTCCTATTTTGGTAATAATGCCTTAATCCCATAACGAATCCTACCTCTTAATCCTGCTTTAACTATATGATTATAAGTACTTATTGGTAACTTATAAATAATTTCTTTAGAAAGTTTTTCTTTTTTTCCTGGACCTCGTAATCTAAATTGTGTTGCTTGAGTAGGACCATACATTAAGTGTAACCAAAGTTGAGGGTTGAAGAAAAAATATTTAACTATTGGAGGATAGCAGTCCATAATTTTAGCTAAATCGTTCATATACTTATGATAATCTACTAAACTTCGTATCCGTAATGCGTTTTCTTCAAATTGTTCTTTATAAACTTCAAGATCCCTTTTTGTGTCATTAACCATCTCTTCTGAACTAGGTAAATTTAATTCCCCTGAAAAAATAAGCGCACAATATCGTGATTGCATTTCCATAATTGGAAACTGACTACCAAATCCTGGACGTGCCCAACCAACCCAAGCAAGACGATTTCCTACATCAGGAAGAAACATGTGTTTATACATACTTCTTGGATCGCACTCCTTTAATTCTTCAGGCATAAAATCTACTTTATTTACGTAACCAGTACTAAAAACTATACAATCAATATTATCAAGAGTAACACCATCAGCTGTTTCAAGAATTTGTCCACCATCTTTTACATTTACAATATTACCAACTACTTTGCATCCATGATTGGCTATTGCTTTTGGTAAAGCAAGCGTTTTTGTGCCATAAATTCCCCAAATCCCGTTTTTTGAGCTTACTTTTTCGTTTAGGTCGGCAAGTGCATCAAAAACTGGGTCTTTTCGAGCACGTTCTAATTTTAACACAAATGGACTCAAACGTCTCCCATATTCTCGCGGCAAATCCCAAATTCCTCTGTGAGTTGAAACGTCTGCTGCATGTTCGCCACGTTTTCTAGGAACAATCCAACCTGTTGTTTCTCTTAAACTTACCAAGCATTCTTTGGCCACTTTAGAAATTTCAAAAGCAACATCAGAGGCAGACTCTCCTCCTCCAATTATTAGAACACGCTTATCTTCAAAACCATTGGCATTTTTATAATCTCTAGAATGAGAATAAGGAATATTAGTGAGTTTTTTGTGCCAATTTGGGAACTTTGGAATATTATTATTCCCAATGGCTAAAACTAGATGTTTGCATTGAAATGTTTCTCCAGAATCCAAACTTACTTGCCAAGTATCATCTTCTAATGAAGAAACGGTTTCAACTTTGGAATTGAAACGAATATGTTCTGTGACTTGAAAATTATTGGCATAGTTTTTCCAATATTCTATTGCTTCATCCTTGGTCCAAAAATCATTACTCTTCCCATCGCCAACCCAATAATCTGAAAACATACTAAAAGTTACCGAAGATGTAAGTAATAGATTGTCATAAGTGTCTGCAAAAACACCACCAAGCTTATCGGACTGTTCTAAACACAAAACATCTTTAAACCCTTTTTCAAGAAGTTCTTTTGTGGCTACAATTCCACCTGGGCCAGCTCCTATAACAATACAACTAATCATAATTCTTTATCTAACTTGATTACTTCCAAATTTGCAGATTTAAACAATGAAAGTACATTTAAGCTTATATTCTCTAATTGTTTTGTTTTATCAATAAATACGTCTGTTAATTCGGGAGGAATGATTTCTATTAATTCTGAATATAATAATTTATCATTTGATAAACGATCGTTGTATATTGATATTTTTGAAATGATAGCAAAACCTGAATCTTGTTCTGTATTAAAATCATTTTTAAGCCATTGAGGCAATTTTACTTGAAGCGCCCCAATTAATTTTTTATCAAAATCAATATTGGAATCAAAAAGTGTTTTGCCTAGTAAACCTCCTTTTAGAATTTTTTCATGTGCCTCTACAAGTAGATCATTTTCTATATTAAAAAATTTAACAATTCCTAGAGTTCTAGATATTCCGTTTTCATCATTCAATTGAACAATTCTAACATCATCATCTTGCCTAATGATTCTTAAATCTATAGACCCAAATAATTTTTCTAATGTGCTTGTATGTAAGTTTTCTAAATTCACTTTTCTTCAATCAAAAAACGAAAATACAAAACTTTAATGATTCTTATTAATCTGAATTCCAAGTTAGCTCTCAACCCTTTTTTGTTTTACTTGACGCTAAATAAAAAATAAATTGAAGCATACTCAAACTTAATAAAACACAAGCTAGAACAAAAAATAACTGTGAGTGAGACATAGCATCTAAAAACGGAAGAAGGATTATTGGCGATAAAAATTGTCCCATAAACCAAAATGTTGTTAATCTACCTATCTCTCTTCCTCTTATTTCAGGTGGTGCTAATTGCATAACCCAAATGTTAGCATTTGGAATCATTAAACCCATTCCTAAACCTGCAAGAAGCATTGCTGCCATAACCATAGTATAAGAGCTACCATAAGAAACACAGACAAAAGCAATCGCCATTAAAAAATATCCTATTCCGAATATTTGTTTAAACCCAAACTTGTTTTTTATTTTAGAATATGAAATTGCGCCAATAGCAGAGAAAAAAGTGCTAGATGCAATAGCAATTCCGATAAGCGCATTTTTTTCAATTCCAATAGATTTTAAATGAAAAGGAATTTGAACTGGAATTATAAAAAATAAAATCCACATCAACATTACATTTATAAACACAAACCATATAATCGCTGGTGACTTTACTAATTTATTGTCACTTTTAATTTCTGAAGGAATCGTTGGTTCTTTTAAGAACAAGTAAGCAAATGGAAAAATTAGAATAGAAAAAAAGTAAAGTAAAAAAGGAACTCTCCAACTAATATCTGCCAATATTCCACCAAGTGTAATAAACACAATACCACCCAAAGACATTACTGCAATTTGCAAACCAGCAAATTTTTGTCTTGATTGTCCTTTATAATAATCGGCTATCAATGTTGTAACTATCGTCATTGAAATACCAACGCTTATTCCTAACAAAGCCCTACCTACTAGTATAAAATAAATATTATCTAACCAATATCCTGAACTACCACCAACAGCATAAAGTAATAATGAAATTCCTAATAATTTTAGTCTTCCAAATTTATCTATAATCATACCTGCTAGAATAGCACTTAATGCTATAAAAAGTCCAGGGAAAGATAACACGAGTTTTACTAATTTTTTCCCATTTGGAATATCGGAAAAAGCATTAGTCATATCAGGAAGAGAAGCTGATATGGTAATCATAGACATAATAGTCAAACTACTTACCAATAACAACGCTAATTTAACTTGCCAACTTTCAGTATTCATCATTCGCCCATATTCCCTTTCATAAGTTGAGGAAGCATTTCTTTAAAATTCTCCTTTTTATTTAAATGAGGAAGTGGTTCAGTTGGTTCTTCCACGCCTAAAAATTTACAAATTGGCCCCCAACCATCGCGTACATCATACACCAATAATTTATCTTCTGGGACAAAGGCTTTTACTTCTGCAATATGGTCTTCCCAAACTTTTTTAGCAAATTCTTTGTCCAAAAATTTTCCTTTTAATTCATTAGCAAAAAAGGTTTTTTTGAAAAATTTAATACATTTTACAACATTCCGAGCACGAGAATTAAATAATAATTTACCAATCATTTTAATTTTTTCAAGAGGTGTTTGTGGTCCTGCTCTAAATACGGTTCTATCGACACTTTTATACCAACCTTCAAAATCTCTTACTGTAAGGATAACCTTGGCGTCAGGATATTTTTTCATGTGCTCTTTATACCATGGATATCCAGGGAAATCGACAGTTGCATCATAATTACTATACAAACCTTCCCAATCTGTATCTCCAGTTTCGTCTAATGTTTTCCAATAGTGAAGCATTGTAGGATTGACAAGGAGTTCTTTCATGTGATACACTTTAGAATGACCGAGTGTTTCCAGACATCTTTTAAGTGTTGTTGTGCCAGTTCTTGGAAAACCAGCTCCTATAATTTTAATTGACATTATGCTTGAGTTTTTAGTTATTTATTATATTAATTAACGTTATCATTTTCCACAGGTGGTGGAGGTGGTGGCATTTTAAATATAAATGGTTCTGGTTGTGGTGACATTGGTTTTAAATCTTTACCTTCAAAAGCAGGGAAATCTAATGGAAAATGTGTGCTTCTAAATTGAGCATAAATAAAAGGACCTACTGGTTGCGGGGGCGAACCATCAGGCAACGTATATCCATTATTATAAGGATTCCAATACTCCCATAAAATTTCCTTGTCAGTAGTAACTTCAAATAATCTACCTCTAACTCCTTCCGTTATAAGCGTGTTTCCATTTTTTAAACGTTGTGCTCCAGAAACAAACGGAGAATAAAACGAAAATTTATCTGGGGCAACATATTCCCAATAAGGCTCACTTGGTCCGAAACCACCTTCTTCTGATACTTTATAAATGCCATCTACAATTTCAGGTAAAGACCACTCAATCACCGAACTATAGTTCCCAAAATCACCTACTGAAACATGAGGATCAGGTGATTGTGCCTTTGCTAAAGCTGCGCCCACTGAAGGTAATTTGTTGTCGGGATTGTGAATGTCGTTATTATAAACTATGAGATGATCCTCACCAAGATAACCTTTCGGGATCCATTTAACATCATGCTGACCAAAAAGCTTTTGATTTTCTTTATTACCAGCACCATAATTTTGCGGATTTCCCCATCTGTATAGTAAATCTCCTGCACTGCCCTTGGCGTCTTCTGTTGAAATACTATGGTCTATAATATAAATTTCACTGAACCCTGGACAACTGAAAACAATTTGGTCCAATTCTGCATGATATGCAACAGCATTAACATGTGTAATATCGGAACGTTGATTATCAACGTTAGCATTAGAAGTCATCAAACCCATAGCTTTCATTTCTTCAATTTGCACTTCATCCATTAGTGGTCCTGATTCAGCTTCAATACTATGGATATTTATATTTATTTTTCGTGGATGGTCTTTTACAACTCCGTAGTTTGCTTTGGTAGAATCAAAATCTTGAACAAGGTGGTCCCACATATCCCATTCCCATACTATTTCTCCACCACTTGGTCTAATAGGTTTAATTTCAATAATTTTATCAATCCAGAGTCCTCCTTTTAAGACACGTTCAGGATCCCTTCCTGCAGCAATGGATTCTTCGGAAGTTCTAACTTCGTAATTAATGGCAAGAACGTTTCCGTTCGGCATGATTTCAATATCGTGGTGAATTAATTCATTTGCATTTGCCAATTTATAGTCCCAAAGTAAATTACCGTCCCAGTCATACTCTCGTATTCTTCCTGCCTGTCCACCAAAGGCAAATGTTGGAAAATCCTCGTCTCTTTCAAGCCTAAGGAAGTGGCCATTTTCAAAAAGATAACTACTAAGCATCGTATTTAATTCTCCAGGCCAGTCATGGACAATTTTTCCATCCAAGTTCATCAAATAGGTATCGGTACCAAACGATGGAGAAAACAAAACATATCCAGGTGTAGCCATATCGTTTTTTAATATTAAACCCCTTTTTTCGGTAACACCTGCAAGTGGTCTAGTATCTTCAGGATTCCACTGGCGAATTTCAACTTCTTCTGTAATTGATTCTTTTGCATTGTCATTCTTACAAGAATAAGAAATGAATAATAGTGATGCAAAAAATAAGGTAATACGAATTTTCATGATTAAGGTTTTTATTAATATTAGTCAGTATATTTTAATTGCTGAAAATAAATTTTCAAAGTTCCCAAAACAAATGTTTTAGGACTAGCCTATTCAATTATTTTCCCAAGAGTAGTTTTTATTTATCAAAGGCAATAAAAGTTTGAGTTTTTAAGATTAAATCTATTTATTTTCTTCTCACTTCTCTTTTTTACTTTTCTTCTTTTTTATCTGATTTAGGTGGCAGCTTAAATGCTTTTGGTTGAGGATCTAAAGGAATTAATTCTTTGTCTTTTAAACCAGGATGATCCGCAGGAATAAAGTTAGATCGAAACTGCATATAAGTCATAGGCATTGGATTCGCCGGATTACCATTAGGCTCGTGAATGTTTCCTCTAAATTGGTTTAAATACTCCCAAACGATCTCTCCATCTGGAGTAACTTCAAAAAAGCGTCCTTTTGCCCCTTCATTAATAAACGTATTGCCATTTTGCATACGTTGTGCGCCTGAAATAAAACCACTATAAAATGAAAGTGTATCTTTCGCTATATACGTCCACTTTGGCTCTGAAGGACTGAAACGATTATTTTCCATAATCAGATAATTTCCATCCTTATCTTTTATTGGCTTAAGTTCATAAACAGATGAATAATCCAGACTATCTGGTATAAAAGGGATATCATTGTTAAAAAAAGTAATATTCCCTGCACCTGGTTTCCCTTTTTCTATCCAACGCACATCGTGTTGCCCAAATGATTGCTGATTTGTAGAATCACCTTGGCGATAGTTCTGTGGATTTCCCCAACGATATAATAAATCGCCTCCTTTGCCCATATTTCCACCACTATGACTAGCAGATTCTTCACTTGTAGTACTATGATCAATAATAAAAATCTCATCTAAAACTGGTGAACTAAATACAATTTGATCTAATTCAGGATTGTAATTAATTGCATTTACATGATAAAAATCAGAGCCTCTATTGTCGGCTGTTTGATTTCTCCAAACAAAGGCTGTATTAGATGCGCGTAAAACATCCATACTATCTTGAGAAATAGGTTCTGGCAATTTCCTGCCTTTATTAATATCGAGTAATTCTGGGTGTGCTCCCACATCACCAAAATTATCTTTGCTTGAATCATGATCTTGTATTAAATGATCCCAAAAATGCCATTCCCAAACCACTTTCCCATGAGTCTTATCAACTTGTTTAATCTCTACTATTTTATCTGGCCAAAGTCCAGCTTTAGGTATTTGCTCTGGATTTCTTCCAGCCTTTAATACCTCATCTACTGATTTGGCTTCCCATGCAATCGCTAATACATTCCCGTTTGGCATTACTGCAATATCATGATGTGCGTGGTACACTTCAGTAGCATATTCAAAATCCCATAATATTTTACTTTCCCAACTAATTTTTTGTAATCTACCTGCTTCTCCACCACCTGCAAATACTGGAAAATCTGGATCGGAAGCCATAAGTGTAATCGAGCCATCATTATTTAAATAAGGGCTATGAGTTCCATAGTTCCCTTTCCACTCATGAACAACTTCTCCATTACGATTAAGAAGATAAACAGAAGCAGAATTAGATGGTGTAAACATTATATATCCTGGAGTTAGACCATCTGATGTTTTTGTTAATCCCCTTGGGATATAGTGACCAAACATATCGCGACCTTTTTCGGGAGTTTTAGTTTCAGCAGGTTTTTGTTGAGTGCAATTAAAAAAAAGTGATACTAGAAAAAGGGCAATAAAATACTGCTGAAATTTTTTCATTTTAGTGTTTCGTTAGTTGGTTAGAATAAATATAAGAATTCCTCTAACAATTTGACTCCCAATTTACTAAAAAAATTTGTTTTAAGATAATTTGAATATTGAAAGTTTATTTAAAGAATCTATTCAAAAGTTAATTATAATCTTCTATGAAACAAAAAAAGCCCTTCCAATTAGGAAAAGCTTCTCATTAGTCTAATTAAGACTACTTGCCACTATATGTGGCACAACACAACTTCTTTACACTCTCTAGTTTGAAAGAGATTCTCACTTTCGTGAGAATTTATTGCGGTCTGGACGGGACTCGAACCCGCGACCCCCTGCGTGACAGGCAGGTATTCTAACCAGCTGAACTACCA
>CAZQBE010000026.1:12610-14462 GCA_964591595.1 uncultured Flavobacteriaceae bacterium | reverse complement strand
GTACCAGCAGATGAAAGTCCTAATTGCCATCTATCACAAGTATAAAAACCAGTTGTAGTTTTACCAGTTGCAGATGCTCCACGTTGGGCCACCGCCATATCGCCGTTAATTAAAATATTTTGTGCATTAGGTCTTAAACTTGGAACTACACCACTAGCAATTTTACCAGATGTAATAGTTGAGTCTGTAAGTTTTGCTCCTGTAATACTACCAGCTAACATGTCATTGGTTACTTGTCCCGTTGCAGGCGCTTGGGTAGATACCGCCTTTGCGACAAATAAAATTTGAACAACATCACCTGATACTAAAGTTCCACCTAATGTAATACGCGTAGAGGTTGTTAAAGTTAAATCGTTCGTATCTTGTTTTACATTATTCCACCACACTATACATTCGCTTAAACTTGATATGCTATGGTCTAAATCTACATAATTATTTGTAGAACCTGTTACGCGCTGTACTGCTGTTGAAATAAATCCGCTTTTTGGTGCTGGCCCAATATAACTTTCTGACATTAGCTTATATCCGTTAGTAATTCTAGTGATACATCCAATAACCCTGAACTGCTTGAACTCTGTGCTTGAATTTTATCGGACGTATTTAGTACGATTTTTGGTATAGTTAATGCCGAACCGACGGGAACTGGAACGTCTTTAAATTTTGTGAAAGTGGCCGTACCACTCGCATCATATTTTTTAAGAGTTACATTTATTGACACTGTGCCTGTATTTGCTAATGTGCCAGTTACGACCATTGACTTATTTGAAGCCGTGTAAATATCCGTCAAGGAAGCATTACTAATGGTTAATGATTTTTCATCAAAATTGTTTGCCATTTACTCTCCTTAACTTAATGCAATTGCTATTGCTGTTGAAAATCCAGTAGTTGCCTTTGCATCTAACTGGGTTTGAATATTAGAACTAACTCCGTTGAGATAGCCATATTCAGTGTCACTAATATTAGTGTTGGCACCAATTTTAGTTGCCGAAATTCTGTTAACGTCTATTGTTATATTCCCTGAACTTGTAATTGGTGATCCTGAAATAGTAAATTCTGAAGCTGATTGAGTCAACCCAGCGCTTGTGACCGTGCCAGTGTTCGATGGAGTCACCTTGCTAAAAGACACACTCGTAGAACCTAAACTCATATTACTATCATTAGTATTTAACCAGATAGTGTCAGCGTTAGTTGAACCTTCTTGAATAATAACCATTTGACCAGCCATTTCACCTGCTGTGTCAAAGTCTGTATCACGGGAAGCTGTTCCCGATGCTACTACTTTATAAATTCCGTTTTGACTTGCTGTGCTTTGATTTTTTACTAAAACTTTATCATTTGTAGCAAGAGTCACCCCGTCCAAAGTATCTGAATTTTGAAGATCTGCTGTTAAGTCAACATTTCCTGTTGTTGCTACACGGCATATAACCCTAGTTTTTAATCCAGCTATTAAATTGTCGGTGTATGTTTTTGTTGCTGGTTCGCTTCCAGAACTAGGAGAAGATAATCCTGAAATAGCACCTCCCGTAATTGATACGGAATTGCTGGCTTGTGTGGAAATTGAACCAAGACCAAGGTTTGTTCTACTTGTAGAAGCTGAACTAACATCTGATAAGTTATTTGATGCAGTTAGTTTCCCAGTAATTTGAGTTTGTGCATTTGAAGATAATGAATTAATATATTGTAACTCAGCATTAGTAACTGAACCATCAGCTAATTTTGTAGCATCAATGCCAGTAGCAAGTTGTGAGTCACTTATTCCTGCTGTTTTAACAGAAACGGCTCCGCTTGAAACATCAAAATCTCCAGAAGCAAAAGATGAAATTCCTTTGTTGCTTGTTGTAGCATCTTCACC
>CAZQBE010000026.1:0-12510 GCA_964591595.1 uncultured Flavobacteriaceae bacterium | reverse complement strand
ATAGTTATTGCATTACCTGTAGCAGAGGTATCAATACCTTCACCCCCAGAAACAGTTAACGTTTCCGAGTCAAGATCTATAGCAATAGTCCCTGAGTCAGTTGTAATGTCAACGTCTTGCGCTGTTAATTGTGCATCAACATACGCTTTAATACTTTCAGAACTTGCAAGTTTAGTAGCCGAAGCAGATGAAAAGTTATCATCATCTTGTATTGCTGTACCACTTATTCCTGTATTAACAACAGGAGAGGTTAATGTTTTATTTGTTAAAGTAATTGAACCACTGTCAATATATGCTTTTACTGATTGCTGGGAAGGAGGTAAGATTGCGCTGTCCTCCGACATAGCGTCAGTATCTATAACAGGGGTTGAAGGTCCAACGTAAGTAGAACCTAAATATAAAACTGGGTTACTGTCACTCGCATGGATTGACCCTGAGTCAAAAGTAAAAGTTAAAGTTGTGTTTGGTGAAGAATAACTGCTTGTAGCTATTTTTCCAAAAATTCCTGTTGTAGAGGTGTTGGTTCCTGTTAATTTAATACGACGGCCAACATGATGAGTTCCTGTAACATCAGCACCGATAGTAACAGTTGTTGCACCTGTTCTAGTGTAAGTGTTGGTTGTATCGCCATTTCCTAGAACAAACCACTCTTTATCGTTCCATTGATCTTTTTGTGCGGACATATCAGCACGAAAAACGTTATTAACTAGCGATGGTGCCATTCCCTCCGCAACACTAATTCCGCTTAATGTACTATTACTATTTGCTGTTGTTGAATAATCTTTTATTGCCATTTAATACCTCGGTTCAAATTCTCCTTGTTCTACGTCTTTTTGATTCATTGATTTTTCTTTTAGACTTGTTAATGAACCACCACCAAGTAAGTGAGAAAATAGTATAGTTGCTGTTTTAGTTTTAACACCTATTTCTCTTAATTTTGCTAGTTCTTTTCTTCCTTCTTTTGTTGTTAATAATTTTGCCATATTTATAGCTAATTTATTTGCTCTTACATTAGTCCACCATTGATTTAAACGTGAAGGTTGATTCCAAATTTCTAATGTTTCAATTGCTTGACCAATAAAAGGTTTAGCATCATCCATAAATTCTTTTTGTGCCATTTGTTTCCATGCTGTATCACTATTAAAATCCATAGCTTTTATTGTTTGGTTTAATAACATCATTACGTCTGCAAATTCTCTACCAAAACCATCAATACCTTTAAAAGCTTCTAACATAATATCGCGTTGTCTTTTTGTGCCAAATACTTTTTTATAAAAAGAACCTCCAAGATTATTAACAGAAAACATAGTGTCGTCTTTTATAACAGACTCAAAAATGTTTTCTAAATGACCTCTAACAAGTTGATTCCATTCATTACCTTTGCCGTGTTTAAAAAATAATTCTCTTGCACTCCTAACATCAGCAACACTGCTTTTATTTGAATTAAAAATTATTTTTCCAACATCAGCAAACATATTTTCATTTTGTTTAGCTATTTGGTTAACAAAACCACCTTTAATTTTGTCTATGTTTGGTACGCCATGTTCATATATTTGTCTTGCTTTAGCGTAATCAGAACTAGCGTTATCCATATTACCTAAAAGACTTTCTTTAATTTTTGTAAAATTAACAATGTTTCCTTTAGCAATAGATGTATCTGTTTTTCCAGCAGAATTAAGTATTTGATCTATTTCTCTTTTTATTTGATCTAATGATTGTAAATTTGTTTCTGGAACTAATTCTTTTTGTGTTTGTAAAACACCATCACGTGTTGGTCCTTGAACTGGAACATCAATTTCTCTATATAACATATTTTTTACATTATGTAATTTAGAAAGAGTATTTCCTTTTGAAACTTTTATTAATTCATCAATAAGATTAATCGTACTAGAAACATCAACATTATCTACTTTAAAAGCTTTATTATAAAAAGCTTTAGCTTTATCAATAAGTATTCTTTCTTCACCTTTAATAATTGCTTGTGACCCAGATATAGCTTCCTTAAAAGCTAAATCAGGTGCTATTTCTTTTTCTGATATGTTAACAAACAATTTGTATATGGCATCTTTAACTTCACCATTTCGCATGTTATAAAATGCATTTAAAATTTCATCTGAATTTGGTTTATTAGCTAAAAGTTTTTGTAATTTAATTAATCGTGGATCTCCACTAGCTTCCCCATGTGTTAATGAAATATTATATTTTTTAGATAAATTATCTATTTTATCTTTAAAAGCAGTGTTAAATTTTTGAAATTTATCACCAATTTTAAAATTTTTAATTCTTGACGGTAGTTTGCTAACAATTTTTTTTATAGTAGGATTAAGTAAATAATTTGCACCTAACTGACCTCCAAATTCAATAAGACCAGCACTACCTAGGTGAAGCGCTCTTTGACCAATTGGCAATTTTTCACCAGTTAAATCTTGAGATAAACCTTGTCTAAAACCTTCACCAGCAATACCACTAGCGCCAGCAACAATAGGATTTCCACCACTAAGTATTGCACCTCCTGTACCAGCAACAATTGGAATTGCGGGACCTGTTGCTCGTAACATCCATTCATCTAAATTTTTTGGATTATTTTTTACAGCAGAAAAATTAGGCGTTGCCCAATATAATTTTTGGTCATTACCTAAATAATAAATTCTACCATCTTTTTGACCAAAACGTTTAATTGCTTCATTCGGGTCCATATTAGGAAATTTACTTTTTGCATAAGCTACAACCGAATAAAATGAATCATGTGGTAAAGAACCAACGGCTATACCAGTATTATCAATGTAATTATTTTCATGTATATCTCCATACATATATCGGTTTTTGCCTGCTATAGTATTAGTATGTCCCCTATCTATGTTACCTAATTCGCTTGTATCGTCTTTTAAAACTGGACCTTCTATTATTTTATTTTTTACTTTTTCTGCCCAATTTATTTCACTCATCTTAAATTCTCCAGTGTAAAGACATTATCATCTGGATTACCATACATTAATAATTGTAATTGCCTTGTAACCTCATCTTCTATTTCTTGTTGTGATTTATCTTTCCAATTATCATCAAGTAATAGTTCTTTTTGTAATTCATTACCTATATCTTTTAAATATTTATCAACGCTTGATAAAGTCATAATTGCTTCTGGATTTAGGTTGCCGTTAGCATCTGTTGGTATATTTAAACCTGAACGTAAAATTAAATTATAACGAATAGTTGAGTTCATCGCGTTTTCTAAAATACCATTTAATTTACTTTGATATTCTGTAGGTGATAATTTTCTTGGATCAGCAAAACCTTTTAAGATACGTTCAGCTTCTTTTTCTGACATTTGCGCGCCTGTAATACTTTTAATGTAAGCATTTGTCATTTCCCATGATTTTTGCTCCCATGCAGAATAATCAGATATTAATTTTTTATCTTCTTCTGAAATGTCACCAAAAATATTCCAATCACCTAAACCATCTTTTATTTTTAAATAATTGATTTTCCATTTAGTAGGTAATTGACTAAATTCTTTTCGATATAATTTTTTTATTTCTTTAAATCCTTCAAAATTAACACTGTTATTAATTATTTGTTGTTCAAGATTTTTCTTAGTTCCTTTTTCTAAAGTACCAGAACCTAAACCTTTACCAATAGTTACAGAACCATCAGCACCAAAAATAATTTGTTGACCCATTATATCGGCTTTTATTATTTCTTTTCTTTCTTCTGGGTCTGTAATGCCTGCTTTATCCATTTTCTTTTCTATTGCTAATTTAGAACCTGTAGAATATGCATCTATATTTTTAATGTATTCGTTTTGTGTAACTCTCATTTCTTTACCGTCAGCCGTACGAACTACGTCTATATATTTATTACCAGCTTTTTGGTTTTCCATATAAGCATTAGTTAAAAACGTAGCGCCTTCTTTTGGGCCTAATGTTAAAGCAAATGCTCTTTGTTCATCATTTACATAATCACTTTCTAATAATTTATAAAAAGTTTCTTTTTTTTGTACTTCATCTTGCAACGCTGTTGATGTTTGTAGTTGTTTTGTTGCTCTATCAATAGAGTTGTCATAAGTATTCATTCCTGATTTAACGCCAGCTTGTAAAATCATAGCAGGATTAATATTTTCTGTTGCTGGACGGGGACCAGATAAAGCCATCATACTTAAACCAGCATCAAGCAAACCTCTACCCCTTGCTCTTTTAACTGCATCTACACCAAGTAAGTTTGCCGATGGATTATTTGTTAGATCAGGAAATAATAATTTTTCTAAAGCGCCCATTTATGCTGAACCCAATCCACCAAGTAAAGCGCCACCTAATAAATAAGGATTAGCACTACCTTGCTGTCCTAACATTTCATAAATACCAGCACCACTAGAAGCGCCACCAAGTAAACCCATAATAGGATTTTTAGTAAGAGGTGCTATAGTTGATTGGGATGTTCCAAAAGGACCACCAACACTTGCTTGATATTCTCTTAATTTTTCGTATGGTTTTCTTTGTTCAAATTCAAAACGTTTTATTGCATCTTGCAACATTCTTTCTGACAATTCTTCTCTTGCTCCACCTACTGTTTGTAGTTTAGCAATATCCGAATAATCCATGTCACCTAATTGAGGTGCTTTTGATGACATTGCATCCATAACAGCACGTTCTCTGTTATAATTATCTCCATACACTTTGTTAGCTAAGTCACCTAATGCTTCCGTCATTGTGCCTGTATGCGCGCCACTTTCATAACGACCGCCTTGTGCAAAATTTGTGTTTACATTAGTTTTAACTTTATCAGCCATTGTAGTAAATAAATTGTTTAAATACGGATTTGTTGTAGGATTAAGAAAATTACCCGACATAACATTATCAGCGTATGTTTGTGATTTATTAAGTAATGGGTTGCCTTGTAATGCTCTTGCTTTCGCTAATTGCAAAGCTGTTTCTGTTTCTGAAGCAAAAGGAACATACGTTTGATTTGGATAATAATTAGGTGTACTCGCATTAAATAATTCTTCCGCACGTTCAAATCCTTTTTCTAAATACGGTGATTGTACCTTCCACGGTTCCGTAATTGTTTGTGTTGTTTGTGTACCTGCACTTTTACTCATAATAATTCCTTTGTCATAACAATATGTTTTGCTTCATAATCCTTTAATTTTTTTAACCATCCTTTACGTCCGACTAATTCGATACGTTTAATATTATTGGCTACTGCCCATGTTTCTACTTGTCTTGTTAAATCATCTAACCAAGAATGTAAGTTTGAACCACCAGCTAAGAACCAACGACATACTTTAAATTGAGGATATTCAATTATTTGTGTTAAAACGGCTGACTCTACTTTATCTTTCCAGCTTATCCATAGTTGCATTTCTTTTTTTAAAATTGCATCTAATAAATTTTTACCACTATATGAATTATCGTCATACATTATCCCTTTTAATAATAGCGGTTCTACTTGTTCCCAAATTGCAATAGCATTTTGAGGTGGAACGTAAGATACTATTCTAACCGATGATGATGTATTTGTATGTTCTGTCTGTTTGGCCATTGTTTGCATGTGTTAAAGTTGCTGTTTGTTTTCCTTGTGCTGAAACATATAAACTTGTTATTCCTGCCGAAGCGTTAGCTGTTGTCGGCATAAAAACAATAACACTATCACCACCTAAACGTCTATCAGACAACGTTGTTGTTGTTTGACTGGCGGTTAGTGTAACTGATCCTGTTGAGTTTAGTTTTCCATCTAAGGAATTGTTAACTACAATGGCTAATTGTCGTCGATGTTCTTCTGGTATTGGATTAGATAACGGTACAGCTTGAAACTGATTAGCCATTATCTTTTCCCTTCAGGTCTTGCATCGACATCAACACCCTGCATATTCGTAAAATTTCCATTTACTGAAACTCGTAATCGGTGATACCTAGAATTAGTTCTAAGAGGACAATCACCTGAAGATTTAACTGTTACAGCACTACCTGTTGTTACGGAGTCTGCTTGGGAAGAACGTGTAATTGGTGTTACCGTAATTGTTGTGTTTTCCCCGTTAGCATCCACAATAGGTCTAGCGTTAATCAGTGTAGATCTTTTTCCTTCTGCTCCTTCAAATTCTGTCGTATCAACGGTTGCAGTCATAGATCCGCCCATAAATTTTCCAAACTTTTTGTCGCTTGAAAATCCTGCTAAACCTAAAACACCTTCTTGATAATAATAAGAGTCTAAAGGTTTTGGCAAATCATCAACAGAACCCAAAACATCTAAACTTTCTAAAGTTGTAAATGCTTCTTGGGAAGCTGTCCCTATAAAGTCCAAGTCTTGTCCTGAACAAGTTGACCATGAATCCGTTGAATAATTATAAACAACCATTTTATTATTAATAGTTGAACTACCTGTTGCACCAGAACCACGATAAGAAACAACATATAAACTATTATTAGTATCAATAGCTGAACATATTCCATCAAAGTTTGATGATAAATCATTAAGAAAAAATTCGTCAATTTTACCTTTTCCTATTGGGGTAATTTGTGAACCGTTAGTAATCTTATAAAATCCATCTTGAGATAAAAAGAATATATCAGATCCTACATTAGCAATAGATTTAGGAGCAAAAGCACCTATATTATCTGCCACTTTAGAAAACTGAAAAATTAATGGAGTACCAACAAAATCGGCTCTCCAAATTGCTTTATCTGTAAATATTACGCCAAAAGACTCACCACCTACTATTCCTTGTATATTACCTGTATCAGGTAAGTCCTGATAGTCTGACATAGTAGTTTGTGATACGGTAAATGTGGTTGGATCATTTATTCCTGACCATTTTACGCGGTTTGAATATGTTGTGCTACTTTCTATTGTATATCCTGTAAAAACAAAATCTCTTATAACTGCAACATATTTAGCTTTTAGTGATACTAAATCAGCAAAAGCTGTTGATGTTCCTTCTACAAAAGACTGAATATTATCAGCAAAATTAGTAGCAATAACTCTGCTACCAAATTGACAGAAAGACCAAAAGTCACGACTATTTTCTGTAGTTGAATTATTGTAACCTCCCGCCTTCGATTTATCCACGAATACAATACTGCTATTCATTTGATATAACTTAGTAGCATCACCACAATAATTGGTTGTGCCACTAGAACTTAATTGTGTATGCAATCCACAAGCTGAACCTGTTAATGCTGTTGTTGTTAATTCTTTAAAAGATGGAAAACTTTTATATCCTTTAGCTAAAGGTATAACGTTATCTACTTTCATGCTTCCTCTATTTTGAAAAGAAGGCATATCAGACATTAATTGCCCGAACTCAATCATGCAACACTCTTAGCAGTCATTTGCAACGGACCTGATGAATGTCGTCCAACCTCATCAGATGCATTAGCTACTTTAACTGCTTCTCTATATAATTCTGCCCATGTTCCTAATCGTTCATCTTGCATTAAAAAAGGTGCTGACTCTAACAAAGAAGCATACAAATATAAATCTGGATGATTTGTTAAAATAGCGTTTGATGTGTTACTATCACTTAATGCAGTTGGTTTAGAATAATACGCCCATTCAATAGAATAACTACTATCAGGCGTTGGACCAAAGTATAATTTTTCACCTATAACAGTTTGATAAATTGGTTCCCCGCTTGTTACACCGCCATAGTTTCTTGTTAGTTCAAAAGGTGACATATAACGTAATACAATTTTAGGTGTTGTATTTAATGCTACATATCGAAACTCTAAAAAGTTTGTTGGTAAAGAAATATAATTAGTACCACCTGTTGCTGTTGCTGTTGCCACGTTTTCCATAATTCGTAATCTTAAATCTCTGCCGTGTCTTGCTTCGGCCAATGCAATAAAATCAGGAATATATGACGTTAAATCATCGCGGTTTAAATAATTTGCTATTGATGTTTTTAAATTTGCGAATGTGTCTAAAGCCATTATATATCACCGTGCCATGTTCTAAAATATTGAAATTCATTACTGTTTAATTTTTGTTTAACTTTTTTCCAATCGTTAGGATCAAAAAAATTTATTCCTTCTTTGCGCCATTGTTCAATAACTATTCTTGGAATACATGCTACATGTTTCATAAAATTACCGCTTTGATCTATATGATTCATTTCTATTTTATTTGCATTTAAAATAGGTTTAACATCTTGTTCTTGATATAAAGTTGTTTTATCTTCAGCTTCATCATAATGAAAATATTGTCGCACATCTGATGGATTAAAGGGTTTGTTTAATGGTGTTAATGACATATTTTCCTTGGTTTTCTGCGGTTTTTTAATTATTTTAATTATTTATTTGACATATAACATTGTTATACAGTATAACATTGTTAAATAAACAAAAAGGATAAAACAATGACAACATCAAAATTACAAAAAATATTAATTAAGTTTGTTAAAGATCAATTTAAAAACAATGCTTTGGAAGAAAAAATTATTAATCTTCGTGTTCAATCTGAAGATAGAATTGGTTCTGAAGAAGCATTTTCTATTGTTGGTCGTGTTTATTCACCACTTTTTAAAAAAAGTGAAACTAAAACATTTTTTTATTGCAATCCAAAAAGTGAAACATCTGATGAGTATAGCGATGAACAAATTATTTATTTACAATCACAAGGTATGGGTGGTTTTCTTTGGGATAATGACCAATACAAAATGATTGAAGAACCTCTTAACGAAGTTTTAAAAAAATATAATTTACAAGCAGAAACAGTTAATGGTGATGCTTGTTGGGAAGTTAATCACATTTAATTAATCTAAACATTGTTTTATAAAGGGGGTAAAATTATATACCCCCTTTTTTTTATTTAATCTACGAAGTAGTATTATCAAATACTCCACCACTAGCTTTTTCATTTTCACTAATAAGTGTGTATTCAACGATTAGTTGAGATTTATGACTATCTCCTGTGACACTTAGGTCCTGAGTAGTAAAGGGACGCAAATAACCAACCGCCCATTTATCAGACTCTAGGATTAGTAGATCTCTTGTTCTTACTAATCTGTTTGGAATAACTTTCATAGAACCGTAGTCACTACGATACACGTCAAAATAATCATTGATAGTACCGTTGTTATCGACAACGCTTCTAGTTGCATCAGCACGTCCAGTAAACGCGTTCATTTTTCTTTTGTTGAAAGATCCAACATGAACAACGTCAGGATTACCACCAGACTCAAAAATTAAGTCTAATGCACTTGTAAAAATTGCTTCAGTTAATACTCTTTGAGTTCCATCAGTTCTAGCGTCCGTACCGTTTCCAGTAGGGGAAGCTGGTGAACCAGATGCACCCATAATGTCATTTGTAGCAATCCAAGATTGGACTGATCCAAGTTCTCTTGCTGTTGATGAGTTTCCTGCAACACGCCCGTTGTTTAAACCAATCATCGCGTGTTCCATATCTCTTTTTAGTTCTTTAGATTTGTGCAACATTTGGAAAGCTTTTTCTTTCTTTCTTCCTGCTCTGTTAACAGCATCTAACGTATTAGATACTACAACAGTTTTATCTGCAATTTGAGTGTAGTTTCCTACTCTTGCAGTTGTTAAAGAAGCGTCTAAAGTCGCTTCGTCGCCTTCGATTACTTTGTTATCAGCAACACTTGATAATGCTAAAGTTTGCCACTCATGAAAAGTATTTGTTACTTTTTGAGATTTCAACCCACTTAAAAATGGAGTTTCTGTAACTGCCACTAATGAAATTAGGTTCGTCAAATCTTCACGATTACCAATGCTATCGTATGAATCGAAGGTGTTCGTAGGCTGTGCCATACAATTTCCTTTCTAATTTAGTACGTTCATAAACGCTTCTAGCATGTCACCTGACTTACCAGACTTAACACGTTTAATTGCATCTTTGCGACGTTCATAGTTAGCGTCATCTTTAGAAACTGGAATTCCAGACTTAGAAACTCTAGGAATATTTTTTACTTTTTTGTCACCAAGTTTAGCTTTTTTCAATTGACTATATTTCATGCCTTCTATCGCTACCATAACGGTACGATGGTCGGTTAACATGCTTAATTCTTGATCGCTAAATCCGATTTCATTTAAGTAATTTTTAACATTTGCTTGTATTTTTCCTTTTTTAACAGGATCAGCAAATTCAGGAACTTTGTCACTTAGCATATTACTTTGTGTCGTAACATAATCAGCGTATTTTTTCTTTTGTTCCTCATCTTGTTTCTGTTCAATAGACTTTAATTCAGTTTCCGCCTGTTGACGTATTTCTTTTTTTCTATCTGTTTCTGCTTTTAATCGAACATATTCAATGGGGTCTTGTTCATAAACTTTATCCCAGTCAATATCTTCTTGCTTATCAGATTTTATAAAAGATTTTAGCTTAACTGCATAATCATCGCGTTCTTTTTTTACCGCTTCTAATTCAGTAGTAACTTTATCACGTTCAGTATCTAAACCTCTACGTTCATCAGCTAATGCCTGAGTTTTTTTTGAGTAATCGCTTTGACGACTATATCCATTTTTAAGTTCGTCGAGAGTGACTTGTCTATCTTGACCATCTACTTTGACGGTAACAAGTTCCTCGGTCCCTTCTGCTGGGGAGTTGTCAGTTTCCTCTAGTTCCAAATCATCGGGAGTTGGTTCATCTGATGGCGCTTCTGGTTGTGCTTTCGCGTCCTGTTCACCTTCTGATGTCGGTTGTTCGTTCTCTGCGGTTAGTAAGTTCTCGAACTGACCTAATAAATTTTCTTTTACCTCTGGTTCAGGTTGAACCGTTGGTTCTTCAGTAACCGCAGTTTCCTGAGTAGGATTTTCTGCCATATTTTACCTTTATTTTTTTAATAATTTACCAGTTTCCATTATGGATTTTAACTGGTTTAACACTGATTCATGCATCTTTATCATTAGATAAAGTTTTTCGCGCGCTTCAGCGTCCCGAATAGGACTATTAACTAATTCTTCTACTAATCCTAATCGTAACTTGTCATTAGCTTCCTTAAATATAGGATGCTCTAAAATTTTTTTTGCTTCTTCTGATCGTTTTAATTCTTCTTCTGGGGTCATCTACCTTTTGCCCTATATGAATAGGTTCCTTTTTTGCCTTGTGGTTGCGCGTATGTACTTTCCCTATCTCTAGTTTGTGCTGGTGAAAAATAACCTGTCTTTTTTCTGTATTCATTAACCATTTGGCCTAAGTTAATTTTACCTTTATCTTTTTTCTTTTTTAATTTCTCATATACTTTTTTGTCGTCTTTAGACATATCTGTAAATCTAGCTTTATCTATTTCAGTACCTTTTGTTTCACCATAAGGTTTTATTGCTTCATCACCTCTGTTTTTTTGTGCAAGTGTCCTATCATCAAACATTAATAAACCTGATTTTGACCTACCTGTATTAGCATTGTCTAAGTTAATTTTAACATCGCCACCTGTTTGCATAGCATCAAGTAAACCTCTATTTTGTAATTCTTGTATTAATTTATTTCGTCTAGCTTCTTGTCCTTTACCAAATGCTAAAGTTAAATAAGGACTTAACAATTGACCAGATTTTAAATCATATGTTGACCCTTTACTTGGTAAAACACCTAACATAGAATTTTTTAACCATCCTCTTTGTTGTAAATTTGCTAAATATTCTTTATTAGTCATATTTGCTACTTCTTCATTAGTAGGCATAAAATTATTATCCGTTGTAAATCTGTCTGTACCTTCTATTTTAATTTTTCTATTTTCCATATCAGTTGTATCATTTGCATTTTGTTGAACACACATTGGGTGTCCTGCATTAGCTGGCATTGAACAAAATGTTTCCATATCAAAACCATCTTCAGGTACTTCTGGATCAGGTGTAACAGGATTTGTATTCCATACATATGGTGTTGCTTTTGCAAAATCCATTGGTACAGCACCTATTGGTTGCCCACCACCTCCTGCAATATTAGAAAATAATGATGATTGTTGAAAAGGAACAAAATTAGTAGCCATTACACAGCACCCATTCTAACTTTTGCTTGTAACTTTTCTCTTTCTAATTGTATATCAGCTTGCATTTCTTGTTTTTTTAAATTTAATTCTGCCATCATTTCTTGTTTTTTTAATTCAAGTTCAGCTTCCATTTTTTCTTTTTTCAATTGTAAATCAGCCATGTTCTTTTCTCTATCTGCTTGTATTTGTTGCTGTGTTGCAATTAATAATGGATTTTCCTGCATAGGATCTTTCTTTTCTTCTGGTGGTTGTGTTTCTGGATTAACAAAAAATTCTTGCGGAGATTTAAACCCTGCATTATGCACCATTCTTTCTAATGTATTATAAATTGTTTGTTCATTTGCCAATTTACTACCTGACATTAAGATCTCTTTTTGAATACCTAAAATTTGTCCTAAAATTTGTAAACGTTGTTCGTGTGTTCCCGTTCCTAACCCCACGTTTATTGTTAAATTAAATTTATTTTTCCACTCTCTTGGGTCTATTGGAACGTATTTATTTCTAATTTTAATTATTCTTTTATGATCTTGATATTGTGTTGTTAATTTTAACAAACAATTCATTAAATCTTTCAT
>CAZQBE010000025.1:8701-15240 GCA_964591595.1 uncultured Flavobacteriaceae bacterium | reverse complement strand
CTACAGGTGAGTTTGGATTACCACTAAAATCGTTTGAAAAGAAATTAAATTCTGCACTAAGAGCTGATTTCTGAGTGTTTGAAACCGCAAATGATACACCATATTTTTGTTGTTGTAAGGATTCTAAACTTCCAATAGTATTATCTTTTGAGGCATACTGATAAAACACATCAAAACGCGTATTATCATTAAACAAATAAGATAATTTAGGGCTGAATCTTGTCTCGTCAATATTAAAATTCTTACTAGCAAAATTTTCACTAATACTTTCATTAGTTTCAAAAGCAGTATCCAAAGTAATAAGCCAAGTAGTCGCTATTTTATGATTAAAATTAAATTGATGACTTTTTAAACTATTCTCAATAAAACCAAAGGACAATACATTCCTAGCCTTGTTAGATAAGTATGTATATGATGTTGTATAATGTTGTTTCCCACGATTTAAAAATAATACATTCCTAAAATTAAGTTGCAATCCTAACTGATTGTCGACTTCACTTTTAAAAGGGTTTAAATTAAAATTATTCCCCTCTCGTTTTACTTTTCTGTCTATTAAATAGGCTGCTTGATTATAAAAATGTGACCAGAATTTTTTGCTTTTACTTTTTTCGGTTGACCATTGTTGCGGATTGATTGTCAAGGTTTGACTCAATCGGTTTTGATGCGTTTTTATAAATACTTGATTTGGGAGCAATACTCTTATATAAGCACCTTGGTCTTGAAATTGTGCTATTTCAAATTCTTCTAATTCCTGAATACCATTTTCATTATAATCATTCCAAGTATAAACACCTTGTCCAGGTTCAACAGCTACATAAGTAAATTCTTGTTGTGGTAAGGTTCCCGAATTAGTTTCAAAAACTGTATTCCATAACATGATTTGCTTGAATAGTTTCTGGCTATATTGTAATCGTGAATTTAATGATTGTTCGTCTTCAATCGTTTTATCTTCACTTTTTAACGTCCTATAATTCACATAAAGTGAGAGATTTGAGTTCTTATTCTGAACTATTTTTGAATTAATATAATAGGTGTTTGAAGTATTTACTTTTTGCAATTGATTCCCTCTAATACTGTCGTTAACTCGGTTTTTATAGCCGATTTCAACAAATACGCCTGTGCTGTCTCCAATTCCTGTAAATACTTCATAAGACGAATATTTCTGACTTAAAGGTGTTAGTGCATTTGTAATTTTATCTTTTTGCTCGTTATCTTCAATGGCAATTTTTGTACCAATCCAAGCCCTATTGAAATTGAATGTTACCTTGTTGAATGACCTTAAAAAGGTGGATGTATTTATAGTTGAAGACGCTTTTAATAAACTAGAATTTGAAAAAATATTGAATCTGTTTAAACGTAAATCAACAAAAGTAACATGACGATTTCCATTAAAATTTTCTGAGAAATTCAAATGTTCAAACTGATAGTTTACTACACCATTTTTAGGATGAATTAATTTTAATCCCGAAATTAATAGTTGCTGGTTTCCAAGCGGATTTTCAATATTCCAATCTCTATTAAATTCAATATTATACAGCCGTTCAATAGTTCTGAAGTTTTCCTGAATATAGTCACCATCAGCAAAGGCATTTAAGCTCCATAAACTATCCTTCTTTATAATACTTTGGTTAATTTTTAATTTTCCTGCAAAACCATCATTGTCTGCATCATCTAAACTCGAAAACAGGTTGAGATCGTTTTTACTCCCAGCAAGTTCAAAACCTATACTTGTGTTTTCAGAAGGTTGATATGTCCCGTTTACTACTGCTATTTGTAGCTTTACAGGAGCAATGAGCTGCACTATTGGCTCGAAATTACCTTGAGGAATACCCGCAATTGGGGCAACATATTCAAAAATATTTGAAATAGCATTTATACTACTAACTATGTAGTTCCCTTGATTGTCTCCAACACGAGAAAATTTTACACTAAACAATTCATCATCTGGATTATTTGAAAACACAAAAACTTCAACACCATTAATAAGCTCTTTTTTATACAAAATCCTGTTCTCATTAAAGGCTTCTGCAACTGCTGAAGGTGCGACCATTTGCGACTTATCGTCGCCAGCATCAGCCAAAATCTGAACCTGTTCTGTTGAAAGATTTTGCTGTAAAGGTTGATTTTTAGCATCATTCTCAGTGTAAACTGAAACGCCAATTTTTAATTTTTCGCTGTTATATTTCCCTCCGCCATAAGCAATAAATCGTGAATAGTTTCTATCACTAAATTGATAATCTACAGTGATTCGCATTTCGGAAGTGATAGGGAAAGTAGAGTTAAAAATAATTTCACCTGCGTTATAGTTGATAATATAATCTTTGTTTTCTCCTCGTTCTACAACAACACCATTAACATAAACCGTTTCGCTTCCTGAAACAATTAACACAAACAATTCTTCATTTTGCCCTTGCAACTTATAAGGCCCTTGATTGCCTTCTTGAGCTGTAAATTGACTTCGGCTAAATTGCCCTCTAACCAAAGCTCCTGAAGCAAATAAATTAGTTACAGCTGCATCATGATTCAAATTGGCAGTTATAGCTAGCCCTTGTACACGTTTAGAAAAATTAGCAAAATAAGAGTCTGTATTTTGGAGGTCGATATCTCCTGCTCTAATATTCCAAGAGTCGCTAAAAAGTTCAATAAAAACTTGGTCAAATTCATCTAATCGTTGCGAATAGCCACTAGCTTGTAACGGAATATTAGCGTCTTGTATGGAAGCTCGTAAAGATACTCTGTCATTTAACTTTCCTGTAATCTTTAAGTCTAGTTCACTATTTAAAACTGAGTTTTGATTATTCCCAATAGTAACGCCTCTAGAAATACTACCTGAAGTAGTTAAGCCCTCAAAAGGAATAAAATCTCTAGATGTACTAGGCTGTGAGAGCTTGTATAATTTATCAAGATTACTAGTGTTTTCAACAATGATATTCTCGTCAAGTTGCTTGTAGGTTTTCGTAAGGAATTTAGGGTACTGTAAATATTCAATAATTAAAGAATCCGTTTCAATAATCCTGCTAAACGTTAATAATGCTTTTGAAAAATCTATTTTATAAAAGGTAGAATCTAAAAGCGTCCCGTCCTTTTTTCTTATTGAAAAGCGGCTAGAATTAATACTCACGCTATCAATGACTATGGAATCTCTTACAGCAACTTTTATTGTTTTATAATTGGAGCTTTGTTTTTGAGCCAAAGCGCAAAAGCCAATTAAAAAAATAAATAAAAATAAAGTTCCTTTCATCTAATATGTTAAACTAAAAACAAGGCGAAATATTTTGTTAATAGTTTTCGTTAAAACTCCTTAAAATATATAGTGTAAAAGTAAAGCATTATTTACTTTAGCTAAAATTCTTAGTTAGGTACATGAAAATTATCTCTTACAATGTTAATGGTATTCGTGCAGCAATAAACAAAGGCTTCATTGATTGGTTAAAAAGTGCAAATCCAGATGTTATTTGTTTACAAGAGATTAAAGCATTAAAAGAACAATTAGACCTTTTCGTTTTCGAAGACGCGGGTTACAAATACAATTATTGGTTTAGTGCTCAAAAAAAAGGGTATAGTGGTGTTGCAATACTGAGTAAAACAGAGCCAAATTATATAGAATACGGCACCGGAATTGAATCTATGGATTTTGAAGGCAGAAACCTTCGTGCTGACTTTAATGGTGTTTCTGTGATGAGTTTGTACTTACCTTCAGGCACTAATATGGCGCGTTTAGAACACAAGTTAGAATATATGGCTATGTTTCAAGACTATATAAATGCTCTGAAAAAGAACTATCCAAATCTTGTTATTTGTGGCGATTATAATATTTGCCATGAGGAAATTGATATTCATAACCCAAAAGGTTTAAAAAATGTTTCAGGGTTTTTACCTGTAGAACGTGAATGGATTGGTAATTTTATAGATAGTGGATTTATTGATTCGTTTAGATATTTAAATACAGAACCATATCAATATAGTTGGTGGAGTTATCGTGCCAATGCAAGAGCAAATAACAAAGGTTGGCGATTAGATTATGCAATGGTTGCAAAACCTTTACAAGAAAACATTAAAAGAGCCGTTATACTCTCTGAAGCTGTTCACAGTGATCATTGTCCAATTTTAGTAGAAATAGAATAAAAACTTGTAATATGATTAAAAAAATTTCATTAATAAAAACAACACTTACACTTGTAGTGTCATGTGTATCTCCAAAGGTTTATAAAGATTTAGAAGGTAAATATGCTACCTTAAAAAAGGTTAATAGGGAGCTTTCAGATGAAAATGAAACGCTTTTAAATGCGAAAAATAAAGCTGAAAAAGAATTAGCACAACTTCAAAAAGATTATGACGAAACAGTAGCATTGCGCGATAAATTGCAAAGTGATTATAATGCGTTAAAATCGAGTTATGATAATCTATCCGCATCTTATGATGCCTTAGAGAAAAATAGTTCAGAAGCTATTGCCAAAAACATCCAAAAGAACAGAGAATTACTGGCACAATTGGAAGCTAAAGAACAAGCATTAGCAACAGAAAATGCACGTTTAAAGACATTAGAAAAAGATCTTAAAAACAGATCCGAGCAAGTAGCAGAGCTAGAGAACCTCATCGCTACAAAGGATGCGGCTATGACTGCATTAAAAAAAGCTGTTTCTAAAGCACTTACTGATTTTGAAGGCAAAGGCTTAACTATTGAGCAACGCAATGGGAAAGTATATGTCTCTATGGAGAATAAGCTATTATTCAAATCTGGGAGTTGGGCTGTTGGTAGTCAAGGGCGTCAGGCTGTACAACAATTAGGAAAAGTTCTTGGAGACAATCCAGATATTGCTGTGTTAATTGAAGGCCACACCGATAATGTACCCTATAAAGGGAATGCGCAATTAAGTGGTAACTGGGATCTCTCAACAAAGCGTGCTACGGCTATTGTTAATATTCTTAGAGAAAATACAGCTATCAACCCTGAAAATTTAACTGCTGCTGGACGTGGAGAGTTTGCACCAATTGCTACTAATGATACCGCTGAAGGCAAAGCAAAAAACAGACGTATTGAAGTTATATTAACACCTAAGTTAGACGAAATTACGAAGCTGTTGAATGATATGTAGTCTCTAATTTGTCATTGCGAAGTACACTAAAAGTGTACTGTGGCAATCTGTTTTAAGAAACTAACTTATTTAAACCTTTCGGAGTAATTAAATTCTGATAGGTTTTTTATCTTTAGCCTTTCATCTAAAAGTCTAATAGCGAAGTGCTCTAACAATCTATAATATGAAATATACAACACTACCCAATACCAATATTAAAATAAGCAAAATTTGCCTAGGCACTATGACTTGGGGCAATCAAAATACAGAAGCTGAAGGACACGAACAATTAGATTACGCCTTTGGACTAGGTGTTAATTTTATTGATACTGCGGAGTTATATCCTGTGCCTGCTGAAGCTAAAACAAGTGGTAGAACCAGTGAAATTATTGGGACTTGGTTACGTAAAACAGGACTTAGAGATAAAGTAATTTTAGGATCTAAAATTGCTGGACCAGGAGATTATACAGCACATATAAGAACCACAGGGTTTAGTACGGAATCTATAAAAGATGCTATACATAAAGAATTGAAACGTTTACAAACCGATTATATAGATTTATATCAATTGCATTGGCCAGAGCGTCAAACCAATACCTTTGGCATACGCAATTATAATTATAATCCAAACGATCCTTGGCAGGACAATTTTAATGAAATACTTCATACCCTTGACAGTTTTATTAAAGAAGGAAAAATTCGTCATGTGGGCTTATCTAATGAAAAAGCGTGGGGAACTATGCGTTATTTAGAAGAATTTAAAGCCCATGATTTACCAAGAATGATAACCATTCAAAATGCCTATTCGCTATTAAATAGGGTTTTTGAAGGCGATATGGCGGAAGTAGCCATAAGAGAAAATATTAAATTATTGGCGTATTCGCCTTTGGCTTTTGGTGTGCTTTCAGGTAAATATATAAAAGGTACAGCAGCAAAAAATTCACGTTTAAAATTATTTCCGCGTTTTTCACGATATAGCAGTGAACAATCTACTATTGCAACAAAAAAATATTTACAATTGGCGGAGACACATAATTTAAGTTTAACACAAATGGCTTTAGCTTTTGTAAACCAACAACCTTTTGTAGCCAGTACTATTATTGGAGCCACAACTATGGCACAACTTAAAGAAAATATTGATAGTATTAATGTAGAATTAAGCAAAGATATTTTAGAGCAGATTAATGCTATACATGAAATGATCCCCAATCCTGCACCTTAATTCCTTGTCATTGCGAGTCTGCCTTTGGTAGGAAGATGAAACGAAGCAATCTGTTGATTTTGAAATCTCTATTAAAAAGATTACTTCATCACTATGTTCTTCGTAATGACGTCTTAACAAAAACGTTCCCTCAAATGAATTTTCATTCACTTTACTATTAAAATACTGATATTTTTTGTAAGAAAACTTTTGTTTGTTATCTTAGATGCTTAATCCCTTTAAAATAATTTAAATATGAAACA
>CAZQBE010000025.1:0-8601 GCA_964591595.1 uncultured Flavobacteriaceae bacterium | reverse complement strand
CCAAACACCAAACACCAAACACCAAACACCAAACACCAAACACCAAACACCAAACACCAAACTCAAGCTACTAGCTAAAGGCTTATTGCTTTTACTTACCTTAACACTTATTAATTGCCAAAAAGAAGATGATTTACTATCAGACCCCAACCAAAAACAAGAAATTAATCAAAAGATAAAAGCAACTACCAAAACGGTGAGTGCTGCCGATATCCCAGAAATCATGAATTTGATTAAATCTAAAAGCAATTCTAAATTAGAATTTGATTTTGGAGGACAAGAGAATTACGCAGCAGCACCTAGTGGTGGTGAATCACATGAAACCAATCTAACCATAACGCAAGTAATGACTGATGAAATAATGGCTTCTACTCTCAATGGTATAACAAATTATGCTTTTCAGATGACAACTAACAGTAATGATTATGTTTTAAATTTAGTAGTTAAAGAATGGTATGGCGTTAATGTTATTTATTTTTCAAAATATGTTCCAAGCACTAATTTAACAACAATAGACTTTACTAATTTTACAGGAGACATCTATTACTACGATGAAACTGGAGTATACCAAGCCAAAGTGGCAATTGTTGGAGGAGCTAACTCTTCTAATATTACTTATGATGCTCCTTGTCCAGATTCAGATGGTGATCCAATAGATCCAGATGGTAATGATGGCAGTGGTAGTGGTAGCGGAGGAGGAGGCTCTAGCGGAGGAGGAGATTGTTTTTTTGAAGTTGTAGTATCTATAAACCAATGTGGCGGGGATAATAGCGGAACAGAACATACAATAGAATCGTGTGGAGGTGATGGTACTGGAGGTATTGTTACAACTACTTTTACATGGACTTGTAATAATAGTCAATCTGCACCTCCACCAGAAGAAATCTTCTTTGACCCACCATGTTCTAATAACGGTAGTGGAGGATCAGGTGGTTTACCAGACACAAATAGCTGCCCAGGTGTTACACCTTGTGCAGATGAACTGCAATCTTTTGATGAAAATTGTGTTTGTACATTTAACTTTAATCCTGTTACACCAGTAAACAATACAACATATACAGTAGCAAGACAAAAAATTAAAGAGTGTATTGGCATGTATGGTTCAAATTATCTGGATAATAATTCCTCGGTAGTATATGCTATTAGTGATTATTTAGATGCTAATGATTGCTCTTTAGCTAATCAGAATTTTCTTAAAAAAGCAATTGATGCCTGGGAAAACAATGACTTTTCTGAACTATTTGCTTTAGATGTCTTTAATCAAGATCCTTATGATGTATGGAAAAGATTGAGTCAGGCAGAAAAAGATTTAATTAAAGAATTTCCTTTTATAGCTTATGGCGTATTTAAAAATAGAGAAATTGCTGTTCAAGAAACTATAACTAGATTTGGGAATGTTATTGAGAATTTAAATGGTAAACCAGACGCTTTTAGACATGCATATTATAATGTTATAAATGCAAAAGTTGTAGGTATTGATATGGCGAAACTATTCTCAGATGCTCACGAAAGTGAAACTCCAGTGGCTTTAGCTTTAGAAAAACAAATGGATTTGTTTAATAACAATATTGGTCATCAATCAATAAGTGGTAATGGAAGTTTATCTTTAAGTCAACTTGCAGACCTAATTTATCAAAAATTATTAAATGGTGATTTAAGATATTTAAATCCAATCGATTATAATGACCCGAATTTTTGGGATAATCCCAATACACCTGAAACAGATGACGGTAATCATGGTATAACGAGTAGTACACAATTAATTCCTACAGATCAATAGTTATGAAGAAATATATTTATTTTACAATCTTAACTGCAATATTTATGAGTTGCAGTTATGGGGTAGATTTTCAGATAGAGAACCATAGCTCAAAACCGATTAAGGATTTATCAATAGCTGCTTTTAATACTGTTTATATAGATTCAATTGGGTTAAATGAAACAAAAATTATTTTTCTTGATTTTAAAAGTGACAGAAAATATACTGATGGAGGCTTTAGAATTAAATATAACATTGATACTATAAAATATTTGAGAGGTTTTGGTTATTATTCAAATGGCATACCACCAAGTCATAATTTCATCATAAAAATTTATAATGATAGCATTAAAATTGAATCAGTATTTGATTAATTGAAAACTCAATAACTTACTTAACCAATAATTATGAGTTCAAAAATTAGCCTAGTTTCTATTTTATGCTTAAGCTTGGTAAGTTGTATCAACAATAATATAGTGGTGAAAACTATAAGTATTGATATTCCTTTAAATGAAAAATGTTATTTTTTTATTGATGCTAATTTAGATACTATGAAATTTCAAAGAATTATTAAGATAACTAAAAATACAATTACAGATACTATTATTTTGGGTCAAGGTGTTTTGCGCCCTAACTTTATAGGTAACATAAAATACACTAAACTTGAAAACAGAAATGATATTTCTTTGGATTTAGATTACTCTAACCCTCCAGCTGATAGGATATGTATTAAATCATACAAAAGCAAAAAAAGTCAAGGCATTTTAGAGTTGGAACTATTAATAACTAATCAATAGCTATGAAAAAAATAATATTTAATTTAATATTGTGTTTAACATTTTGGAATTGTTCATCTCAAGAGATATTAGTAAAAAACCTTGACGATAATTCTGAAATGAATTATATATTTTCAAGGATAAACCCAACAACTATTTACAAAGATGAACTTTATAACAAAGGTTTATTTGTAACTATTTATAAAATGTCTGATTCAAAGGCAACACCAAAAGAGCGTATGGAGGATTTTTTAAGTAGTTATATAATTTCTGTAATACCAGATGGTGACTACTACTCTTATAGTAAATTATATAAGATTGAAGGTTTAATTATTCCTAAAATTTTAGAAATAAAAGAAACAATAGCTCCTAATTTCTCTGTAAAAATTGAGCATGGTTCATATAGAGATAACAAAAGAAAAACGGAAATATTTGAATTTGAAGGCCTACAATAACGAATACTAAATATTCAAAACCAAAAAATAATATAAATTGAAGAGATGTAGTTTATACATTTAAAAACAACGTACTAAATCATGAAAAGCATTTCAAAAATAATAATAATATTACTGTTTACTCAAGGTGTTCAAGGACAAACTGAAGTTGCTTTTGAGCTTATAAAAGAAGCAAACAAACTTATTTGGGTATGTAAAAATAATGGTGCTTTTCAAAAAGAAGTTACGTTTATTTTAAAAAATCCTAAAGGTTTAAAAGGTTATAGAGCGCCAATAACTAAAATGATAAGTTCAGGAGGAGAAATGGTTTTTTTAACAGTATCTCATAATGGTAGTTATAGTTATAAAGGTACTAGTTGGAAATCAAAAGATATGCCAACCAAAGAAGAGCTTGAAGAGCAAGATCGTTTAAAAGCTAAGTATTACACAACAGATTTAGAGAATCTTAATAAAGGTATTTTTGTGTTTGACAAAGAAGGCTGCCCACGATGTAAACGCTCAGTAGCCTATTTAATTGATAATAACTACGATTTTAAGATTATAAATACTAAAAAAGGCACTTACGGCAATTACAAAATGTGGGAATTGCTAAAAGCCAATGGATATGATGCAAATATTAACATGCCTGTCTTTTTAGTTAATGGAAAGCTTACAGCAGATCATAATGATTTGATGGGGTTTTTAAAAACTCTTCCTAAGAACAAGGGGTGAGATAAATTTAAAAAAATATTCAAAACCAAAAAAGACCTTACTCGTAAGAATAAGGTCTTTTTTTATAATCTAATTGTGTTACCATCTTTATCTAAAAAGTGGTACTCTAAATATGTGTAAGCATCTCTTGGTAATATTTTCACCCATTTTTTATGTTCAAAATACCATTTTGAACGTATAGATGGAAAGCCTTTTGTTAAATAGGCTGCTATAAAAGGATGTGTGTTTAAAGTCACCTTTTTATAGTCTTTTTTTAATAGTATTTCCAGATCGTGCGATATTTTTTGTACAATACCTATTGGAGCTTCAACCTCTTTGCCATTAAACCCATTGGGATTGTCCTCTCTGGTTTTAATATTCATTTCTGGTCTTACGCGTTGTCTGGTTATTTGTATCAATCCAAATTTACTAGGAGGTAAAATTTTATGTTTCGCTCTGTCATCTTGCATTTCGTCACGAAAATGATTAAAGAGCTTTCTCCTATTGTCCGCACTCCCCATATCAATAAAATCTACTACAATTATGCCTCCCATGTCACGTAAACGTAACTGTCTGGCAATTTCGGTAGCCGAAATTAAATTAACTTCTAGTGCTGTATCCTCTTGGTTTTTTGCTTTGTTAGATCGGTTTCCGCTGTTAACGTCTACTACATGTAGCGCTTCTGTATGTTCTATAACAAGATAAGCGCCTTTAGCCATAGATACGGTTTTTCCAAAGGATGTTTTAATTTGTCTTTCAATTCCATATTTTTCAAAAATGGGAACTTTAGACTGATACAACTTTACTATTGATTCTTTTTTTGGTGCAATTTCTTGCACATAATCTTTAATTTGAATGTAGAGTGCTTCATCATCTACTAATATAGATGTAAATGAGTCATTAAATATATCTCTTAAAATAGAAGAGGCTTTATTCATTTCTCCTAACACCTTACTAGGGTGACTTGCTCTCTGTAGCTTTTTACACATTGCGGTCCAACGACCATACAAATTTTGTAAATCTCTGTCTAGTTCTGCTACTTTTTTGCCTTCTGCTACAGTACGTACAATAACACCAAATCCTTTAGGGGTGATGCTTTTAAGCAATCGTTTAAGGCGTTCTTTTTCATTTCTACTTTCAATTTTTTGAGAAATTGAAATACGATCCGAAAAGGGAACTAAAACTAAATATCTACCAGCTATTGAAAGCTCCGAACTAATTCTTGGTCCTTTTGTAGATATTGGTTCTTTAACGATTTGCACTAATGCAGATTGATTTGATTTTAAGGCGTCAGCAATTCTGCCGTCTTTATCAATATCTTTTTCAAATGGGAAATCTTTTAAAGAATAATCTTTAAGTTTACCTGTGCTTACACGTTTTACGAATTTTAAAAGGGAAGGGAGTTTTGGGCCTAAATCATGATAATGCAAAAATGCATCCTTTTCATAACCCACATTTACAAATGCGGCATTTAGTCCTGCTACAGATTTCCGGGTTTTGGCTAAAAACACATCACCAACCGAAAAATTACTGCTTCCTTCATCTTTTTGTAATTCAATAAGTTTTCCATCTTTTAATAAAGCAAAATCAACATTGTTAGAACTAGAACGAATAATCAATTCTTTATTCATAAAGTTAATTTATATCCATCCCAAATAAATTCGAGACAAATGGATTATACATATTGTTTTGATTCACAGGTTTTAATCTGTAAAATTCATGATTATGCTAAGGTAGTAACACAATTTATACATGAATTTAATATCAAAGAACGATTTTAATAAAATTGAAAAAGTAGTTTCGCAACTACTTTTTCAATTTACTTTTTTTTATGACGATTAGCGCGTCGTCTTTTTTTACGCTTATGCGTAGCTACCTTGTGTCTTTTTCTTTTTTTACCACTTGGCATAAATACTGCTTTTTTTTTATTAATACTTTTTTAATGTTTTATTTAATCTCAACATTAGCTTTTATACTTTCTACAAAAACTTTTGCTGGCTTAAATGCTGGTATGTTGTGAGCTGGAATTTTGATAGTTGTATTTTTTGATATATTTCTACCTGTTTTTTCTGCTCTTGTTTTGATGATAAAACTTCCAAAACCTCTAAGATATACATTGTCTCCTCCTTCTAAAGAGGTTTTAACTTCACTCATAAATGTTTCTACTGTTGCTTGAACATCACCTTTTTCAATTCCTAATTTATCAGAAATTTTTGCTACTATATCAGCCTTCGTCATTATTAATTATTTTTTAGGGTTATCTATTAATTCTAAGGGATGCAAATATATGTATTTTAAATTCAATATTTCAAGCCTAATTCATTAAATTTTAACTTAATAAACGTTTATTTTTGTGGTTCTCATAATTGAAAAATGAATTTTACAAAAAATTTAATACATTGGTACTCAGTCTTTAAGAGGGATTTCCCGTGGAGACAAACAAAGAGTCCATATTATATATGGTTGTCCGAAATTATTTTGCAACAAACTCAAATTAAGCAAGGACTACCATATTATGAAGCTTTTGTGTCTAATTTCCCAACAGTTTTTCACCTTGCAAACGCAAAAGAAGAACAGGTTTTAAAGTTATGGCAAGGTTTGGGATATTACTCAAGAGCACGAAATTTACTTAAAACAGCACAATATATTGTAACCGAATTACAAGGAGAGTTCCCTAAAACATATAAAGATTTATTAAGCCTTAAAGGTGTTGGTGATTATACAGCTAGTGCAATAGCTTCCATTTGTTTTAATGAACCAACAGCTGTTGTAGATGGGAACGTATATAGAGTTTTGTCTCGCTATTATGGTATTGCTACTCCTATTAATTCTACTCAAGGGATTAAGCACTTTAAAGCGCTTGCACAATCTTTACTACCTCACACTAATATTGGTGATTACAATCAAGCAATCATGGAATTTGGTGCTGTACAATGTAAACCCAAAAACCCTAATTGTATTGAATGCCCTTTACAGGACAGCTGTATTGCATTTACACAGAAAAAAATTGAATTACTCCCTGTTAAAATCAATAAAACCAAGATTAGTAAAAAGCACTTCAATTTTTTAGTGTTCATTTCAGAAAATAAAAGAACCATCCTTCAACAAAGAACAGCAAAGGGTATTTGGCAAAACTTATATCAATTTCCTCTTATAGAGACCACAAAAGTGTTAACCCAAAAGCAATTCGATAATAACAAAAAAATTAAAGACCTATTAAATAAAACTAAACATGATTTTAGTTTATATAATAAAAAGGACATTATACATAAATTAACGCACCAGCATTTGCACACAAAATTTTGGATAATAACAGTTAACATACTTCCTCAAAAAGGGATTCCTATTTCTGAAATACATAAGTATCCTGTTCCAAAATTAATAAGTAAATTTATAGAAGAATTTAATTTTTAATAGGCCTCACTATCTTATTATTTTTTATTATTTTTAATATTATCAATTATAAAACCACTAATTTTGTGATCTAAATACAATTAATTATGTCAGGAACATTAAACAAAGTGATGCTAATTGGGCATTTAGGTGATGCAGTAAAAATGCACTATTTTGAAGGTGGCGGATGTATTGGTCGTTTCCCATTGGCTACAAACGAAACGTATACCAATAAACAAACAAATGAGCGGGTTACAAATACTGAATGGCATAATATTGTGGTAAGAAATAAAGCTGCTGAAATTTGTGAAAAATACCTAAGCAAAGGAGATAAAGTTTATATTGAAGGTCGTATTAAAACTAGAAAATGGCAGGACGATAAAGGTATGGATCGTTATTCTACCGAAATACAATGCTTAGACTTTACCTTTTTAACTACTAAAAATGAAAATATTTCTGGTAGTACTCCTGCACAAGCTAAGCCTGTGGCAAAACCTATTGAAAATGCCGTAAATGAACCAGTGGCTAATGATAATGATGATTTGCCCTTTTAACCCATAAGAGGGTTTTTTACCTTTGCTTGCAAAGGTTAGATAACTAAAAAAATTATATTTGGATCTTGAGCCCTTTAGTTTAATTATTTCTTTTTCAGCAATTGATTTTTCAATGGTTTCAGGTTTTGTTTTTCTGTTTTTGCTTTTATTGTGTTCTGCTCTAATTTCTGGAGCTGAAGTGGCATTATTTTCATTATCACAAAGTGATTTAGATACTGCTTTAGAAGAACAATCAAAACCTATAGAAATTGTTTCTAAGCTATTAGAAAAACCTAAAAAATTACTAGCTACTATATTAGTTGCCAATAATTTTATAAATATTGCTATCGTCCTTTTATTTGCCTCAATAAGTGATGTTTTATTTAAAGGGATAAGTTCTGTTGTTGATTTTTACTTCGTTGAAATTAACTTGGTTTTCTTTTTAAAAGTTATAGTCGTTACGTTTTTAATATTACTTTTTGGTGAAATATTACCTAAAGTTTACGCTAGCAGAAATAATATTAAATTCGCAAAATTTATGGCGTATCCCTTAAAGATGTTAGATGTTTTATTTGCACCTATTAGTTTGCCAATGCAAAATATTACACACACCATTCATAGTAGATTAGGGAAACAAAAATCTAATATAAGCATTGGCCAATTATCTCAAGCCTTAGAGCTTACTAGTGAAGAAGATACCACAAAAGAGGAGCACAAAATATTGCAAGGCATTGTATCGTTTGGTAACACCGACACAAGACAAGTTATGCGCCCACGTATCGATATTTTTGCGCTAGAGGAGAGTTTAAAGTATAATGCTATAATACCTGAAATAATTAAACATGGCTATTCCAGAATTCCTGTATATAGAGATAATGTAGATACCGTTATTGGTGTATTATATGTTAAGGATTTGTTGCCTTATTTAGACAAGGAGCAATTTGATTGGACAAGCCTAATTCGAGAACCATTTTTTGTGCCCGAGAACAAAAAAT
>CAZQBE010000024.1:0-15540 GCA_964591595.1 uncultured Flavobacteriaceae bacterium | reverse complement strand
TATGAGCTCTTGCCTCTGTAATCCGCTCAGAAAAATAAAATATAATTTCTTTTACTAAATGAGTATAATTGGTTTGTTGTTGCATTTTTTGAGGTGTACCTTTCATATGCATCATAATATAGGGGACTCCAAGTTCTGCAACTATTTTCATCATGCTGTTATCCATTTGTCCTGCCGAAATATCATTAATTAGAACAGCTCCAGCTTCAATAGATTGTTTTGCAACAGCACTTCTAAACGTGTCTATAGATATGTTATCTTCAGGAAAATATTTTACTAATAACTCAACTATAGGAAGCATGCGTTTCAATTCTTCAGTTTCACTAATATGAGTAGCATTAGGACGCGAACTATAAGCACCAACATCAATAAAGGTAGCACCTTCATTTAGCATTTTTTCAGTTTGGATTAAAATGTCTTTAACATTTTTATATAAGCCACCATCATAAAAAGAATCGGGCGTAATATTTAAAATCCCCATCACTTTTGGTGCTGATAAGTCAATGAGTTGTCCTTTACAATTTATAGTCATTAATACTTGATTATTAATCGTTAATGAGTAGCTTTAAAACTTTAAACCATAAACTTTGAATAGTTAAAAATTTTAAGCGAAATTTACGCAAAATTCGATTGACTTTATGCAAAATACATCAAAACAATATGATGCTGTCATCTCTTTATGTAGAGACTTGTTTAATAAAAAAATGAAAGACTATGGAAGTGCTTGGAGAATACTACGATTACCTTCATTAACCGATCAAATATTTATTAAAGCACAGCGTACTAGAAGCTTGCAGCAAAATGATGTTAGAAAGGTTGATGAAGATGAAGTAAGCGAATTTATAGGGATTGTTAATTATTGCATTATGGCGCTTATTCAATTGGATAAAGGTGTAGCAGAGCAACCCGATTTAACAGTTGAAGAAGCTTCAAAACTGTATGATGAAAAAGTAGCAATTACAAAACAATTGATGCAAGATAAAAACCATGATTACGGTGAAGCGTGGCGTGATATGCGAGTAAGCTCGCTTACCGATTTAATTTTACAAAAACTATTACGTGTAAAACAAATTGAAGATAACTCAGGTAAAACCATAGTTAGCGAAGGGATTGATGCCAACTATCAAGACATGGTAAATTATGCTGTTTTTGCTTTAATACATTTAAATGAAAAGTAACTGTCATTCCTGCAAAAGCAGGAATCCATTTATATGAGTAAGTTAGAGTGCATTGAAAAGAAAACGATGAAACATAAAAAAACAATAATAGGTTTAGTGTTAATTTTGATGGTTAATTTAGCATATAGTCAAGGACAAAATGATTATTGGAGAATGGGAGAAGAAAATGCTAAAAGGATTCTTGAAGAAACTCTAAAAGACTCAACACTTCATAATATGATTGGACGTAATCAAATCTTGAAGGATAGGAATAAAATAATTGATTATGCAGAATTAATTTTATTTGACTTATATGGTAAGAAAGAAATTGAAAGTCAAAAACCTTATGATGTATATAAAATTAATGAATATTGGCTGTTAAGCGGAACGTTACCAAAAAATAAGAGAGGTGGAACTTTTTTACTTATAATTGACTCTCGTAACTATAGAATTATTCGTTTAACTCATGGAAAATAAAACAAAATTATGAAACTACTAGTAACAATCTCAAGGCTATTTGTCGGCGTATTATTTATTTTCTCAGGACTTATTAAATTAAATGATCCCATAGGGTTTTCATTTAAACTCGAAGAGTATTTTAGTGTTACCGTTTTAGACATTCCTTTGTTAGAACCTTATGCACTAGTAATCGCCATTTTTGTAGTTATTTTTGAAGTTTTATTAGGCGTATTTTTACTTATAGGGTACAAACCAAAATTTACGGTTTGGAGTTTATTAGGCATGATAGTATTCTTTACATTCCTCACATTTTATTCAGCATATTTTAATAAAGTAACCGATTGTGGTTGCTTTGGAGATGCTATAAAATTAACACCTTGGGAATCCTTTACTAAAGATATTATTCTACTAGTTTTTATAATAATATTGTTTATTGGGGTAAAACATATAAAGCCTATTTTGAGTAAATTAGGCCTAACAGCTGTATCATTACTAAGTTTTATTTTATGTTTAGGGTTTGTGTATCATGTACTAATGCATCTACCATCAAAAGATTTTAGACCTTATAAAATAGGTAATAATATTCAGGAAAAGATGACTGTTCCAGAAGATGCACCCAAAGCAATAATAGAATACAACTGGAAATTTAATGTAAACGGAAAGGAGAAAATAATTACTACAAGTGGAAGCTACCCTACTGTAGATGGGGAATATGTTGGCGTAGAAACCAAAACAATACAAGAAGCTTACGAACCGCCAATTCACGATTTCTCTATGGAGCGTAACGGACAAGATTTTACGCAAGAGTTGTTAAATGAAGAAAATCTAATTGTTATTGTTTCCTATAATTTAGCTAGAGCAGAAGATGATGGTTTAAATAAATTAAAGACTATGGCAAATATGGCTACAAAGAAAGGCTATAAAGTCATAGGACTTACAGCTTCAGGACCAGAAGAGCAACAACAAGTGTCTAAACAATATGAACTTAATTTTGATTTTTATTTTTGCGATGAAACAGCTTTAAAGACCATTGTAAGATCAAATCCAGGGATTTTAGAATTGGATAAAGGTACTATAAAGCAAAAATTGCATTGGAACGATTTAGAAGATTTAAAATTAGAGAATGTTGAGAAGAAAGCAAGTAAAAATAATACAAATAGTGTGCCTTCTGAATTAAATGCAAACGCTAAAATTCTGTATTTAATTGATGATAAAATTTCAACACAAGAAGAAGTAGGGTCTTTAGATGCAGATGGTATTGAATCTGTATCGATTATTAAAGATTCCATTGAAATTAAAAATATTACTGATGGAAATTACGACCAAATTTTCAAAGTTATTATGAAAGACAAAAATTAGAAAATATTTTCTATTAGAAAGGATTTAGTATAAGGTTATGAGAACACAAATTGTAGCAGGTAACTGGAAAATGAATAATGATTTAGCGCAAACCCAAGCACTAATTTCCGACTTAAAAAAACAACAGCAAACCTCGAATGCTGAAGTTATGATAGCACCAACATTTACTAATTTGTATAGAGCTTTTGAGGCATTGAGACATACAAATATAGAAGTTGTTGCACAAAATATGCATTTTGCGAAAAGTGGAGCTTATACAGGAGAAGTTAGTGCTTGTATGTTAAAAAGTGTTGGTGTAGAAACCGTTATTTTAGGACATAGTGAACGTCGTGCATACTTTAATGAAACAGATGAGCTATTAGCTAAAAAAGTAGATGCAGCTCTTGAAAATAATATGCGAAGTATTTTCTGTTTTGGTGAAGAATTGGCAGATAGAAAATCTGGTAATCATTTTAATATTGTAGAAAGTCAGATTAAAAATGCCTTATTTCATTTAACAAGCAATGCTTGGTCGAGCATTGTCTTAGCTTACGAACCTGTTTGGGCTATTGGTACAGGTGAAACGGCAAGTCCAGAGCAAGCGCAAGAAATGCACGCATTTATTAGAAAAACCATAGATGCTAAATATGGAAACGATGTTGCTAATAGTATTTCCATTCTTTATGGTGGCAGTGTAAAGCCTGCAAATGCTAAAGAAATTTTTTCAAACCACGATGTAGATGGTGGATTAATTGGTGGGGCAGCATTAAATGCAAAAGACTTCTTTGCTATTGTTAATGCGTTTTAAAAATGTCCAACACAATATATATTGGCTATTATTTTAATGTAAAACCAATCATTCCAGCAGTAGAAATACTCATTGCTGAATTGGGTTATGCAGGTTTTGAAAGTTTTGTAGAAACCGAAGAAGGCGTTGCAGCTTATATTCAAAAAGAAGACTGGAACACTGCTATTCTTAAAGATGTACAAATTTTAAATTCCAATGAGTTTCAAATAAATTATACATTCGAAGAGATTGAGCAAGTGAATTGGAATGAAGAATGGGAGAAAAATTTCAAACCTATAGTTGTTGATGAGGTTTGTACAGTGAGAGCGCCTTTTCATAATATGCCAAATACCAAATACGATATTATTATAGAGCCTAAAATGAGCTTTGGTACAGGACATCATGAAACCACACACATGATGATTCAGCATATTTTAAACAATGATTTCGAAGAAAAGTCTGTTTTAGATATGGGTTGTGGTACTGGAGTTTTAGCAATTTTAGCCGACATGAAAGGTGCAAAACCAATTGATGCCATTGATATTGATAGTTGGTGTTATACAAATAGCTTGGAAAATGTAGCGCGTAATGAATGCAAACACATTTCCGTTTATCAAGGTGATGCTAGTCTTTTAATGGGAAAAGCCTATAATGTGATAATTGCAAACATCAATAGGAATATTTTACTAGAAGATATTTCAAAGTATGCAAACTGTTTACATAAAAGCGGCATGTTATTTTTAAGTGGTTTTTATGAAAATGATATCCCAATCATTAAAGCAGCGTGTAATATAAATGGATTAAGATTAATAGATAAGCTGCAAAGAAATAATTGGGTGTCGTTAAAATTTGTAAATTGACAAATATTTCGTTCCTCAATTGTGGCACATTGAGCGCAGTCAAAATGTAATTAACAAAAAGTATTTGTTTTATTAAATGAGCATCAAAGAAAAAACACAAGAACAGGTTCTTATAGAAACTGAGGAGCAAAACCTTAATGAAATCGTTTTACATAACGACGATGTAAATACGTTTGACCATGTTATAGATACACTTATTTATGCCTGCGAGCACTCACCAGAACAAGCCGAACAATGCGCCATCATTGTACACCATAAAGGGAAATGTACAGTAAAGACTGGTATTTATAACGATTTAGAACCACGTTGTACTTTACTTTTAGAAGCAGGTTTGAGTGCAGAAATTGTTTAATTTATTTTTTTTATCAAACTCACAAGCAAATTTATTCACTTTTTTTCTATAAAAAACCGCAAAAGTCTTTTGCGGTTTTTTGTTTGAAGTGACCTCGGCAGGATTCAAACCTGCAACCTCTTGAGCCGTAATCAAGTGCACTATTCAGTTATGCTACGAGGCCAATTTTGAGTGTGCAAATATATTTCTTTTTAAAAGAACAACAAAGTAATTATTTTAAAATTGAAGTCTATTAATTCAAAGCACGTTTAGTAACATATAACCGCCACCCAAACAGTACCATTTGTAATTTTGTGGCTTTACTTAAATCTAGGCGTTGTTTGGTAAGACTTGGTAAGATAGTTTTATTTAGTTTTGCTAAAATCTTGAAAACCTGTTTCTTCATAGTAACAAATTTAAACAAAAAATTCTCAAGGATTTTATACCCTTGAGAATTTTAATTCTAAGATTAAAAGAGGAAGTTTATTTATTAATCTATTCTTTATTTTTTGTCTTAATAATGATGACGCCATCTTTCCCCTTTTTACCATACTTTTTTACTGCAGTGTCACCTTTTATTACAAAAACTGACTTTATTTTATTAGGATCTAAATCTTTTACAATATTTTTTGTAACTTCATTCTCATCTAAAATAAATAAAGCATTTTCACTTACTTCATTTGTGTCAAAGAATTTCTTCTCTAAAATTTCAGCATTACTCATAATAAATTGAATATCAGAGACTGAATTGTTAATTTTTGGATTATTGTTTTTACCTTTTGAATATATTTCAATAACACCATTTTTCCCTTTATCTCCATAAAGTTTTGTTGCTGCTTTTCCTTTTAACACATTCATAGATTCTATATTATTAGGGTCTACTAAATCATTAATTTTATTATTAGAAATCTCTTTACCATCAAGTATGAATAATGGTTGCTTTCCATCTTTGTTAGAAATAAAAAGTTTGTTGTTTCCTTTATCGCCATTGGTTTTTAATTCGTAAACGTTATTATCATCTCCTGTCCAAATTTTCACATTGCCATCTATATGGTCTTCATCTTCTAATTCAATAATCTCTCCTTTAGCTCCAGAAATCACATGAACATTTTTGTCTGTATGCACTTTCTTTATTTCATGAATTTTAGCGCCACTTTTAATTATTATTTTATCATCTTCCTCTATAACTTCATGATCTTTTTCGTGTTTGTCATTGTCACTACTGTAAACAAACACATTATTGCCTTTTCCAGATTTGTGAATTTTTGTTTTACCTTCTTTAGTTGTGTAAACATAACCTTCACCAAATTGCATGTCCGAATTGCTTGTGTTACCAATTGATATTTTATTGTTTTCTGTATCTATTTTTATTGCAATAAGGTCAATTGGCTCGCTTGAACTTGTATTAAAATTTGCGTTCGCATTTTCTGATTTAGCTTCAATTTTAATGGCAATGATCTCGTTTTCAGAATTGCGTTTTACGCCACTAAATTTTAATTTAATACCTTTACTTGCAAGTTCTTTTTTGACTTGTTCTAAATCAGCTTCAGTAAAATTTTTATTTATTAATCTTTCTTCAATTTCATCAGTTTCTACTGAGGATTCGTTTATAATACTTTTTGAATTAGAAGATTCAGTATAAGTGATTATCTCCTTAGTACTAAAGTTCATTAAGAACAGTGCAAGTAGTGGAAGTATTAAAGCATATTTCCAGATTCTAAATTTGTTTGATTTTGATTTTTGTAACATAACGATTCGTTTTTTGATTAGTGAATTATAAAAATTGTTTGCTAGAGCCATTTTGTAATGAGGCACGCTAGTTTTTAGTAATAAATGTTGGTAGCTTTTTTTGCAATTAATTTGTTCTTGAGTATTCTTGTCGGCAATAAATTCTAGATTTTGCTCCATTGCTTTTTTATACAACCAAACAAAAGGGTTAAACCAAAATACTATACTTGAGATTTGTGTTAAAATAATATCTATAGAATGGTATTGGCTTGCATGTACTTTTTCGTGAGTAATGATTTGTTGCAACTCATCTTCATTAAATTGTTTAGGATTGTAAACTATCCATTTAAAGAATGAAAAGGGAGGCGTATTACTATTGATTTTTATAAATGTAAATGGTCCTCGTTTATGTTTATTATTGCTAAAAAGTAAAAACTTTAGTGAGCCAAATTGTAGTATAACTTTTCCTAAGAAAAGGGCAACACCAAGAAGATATAATATTGATACTATTTGTAAAATATCAAACGATTTTTCAACAATCCCAGTAGGAGAGTTTTCACTGGCAATTATTATATTTTCAAGTGTTGAAGATTCTTCAGTAATGTATATGGGGATTACAACTAAAGGTATTGCAAAAGCAATGATTATGCCTATTAATAAAAACCATCGGTTAGATTCAAAAAACGTTTCTCGTTGTAAAAACAATTTATAGCACACATAAAATATAGCAATTATTGCACTTGCTTTAAGTAAATATTCCATGACTATTTATTGTTTTCAATTAAATTAATAATCTCTTTTAAATCTTCTACACTTATTTTTTCTTCTTTAGCGAAAAAAGAGACTACATTTTTATACGAGCTATTAAAATAATTATCTATAGCAGTATTAAAAAAACGTTTTCTATAGGCTTCTTTGGTAACTATAGGATAGTATTGATGCGTTTTTCCGTAGGCAGTATAACTAACATAGCCTTTGTCTTCTAAATTTCTAATAATGGTAGATAAAGTATTATAATGAGGTTTTTCCGTTTTAATTTCAGCGAGCACTTCTTTTACGAAAGCTTTCTCGAGCGTCCATAAAATGTGCATAATTTCCTCTTCTTTGTTCGTTAATTTTTGCATGACTGAATATTATGTTTTCAAATGTATAACTATTTTTATAGTTATACAACTGCGAACATAGTTATTTAACGAAAGATTTAGTTTTTATTATGATCCTATTAAGAATTCGAAGCCATTTAAAATAATTGTCTTGTCTAAATAGATAATCTTAAATCTTATTTTATCTTCGCAAAAACATTTTATATGAGCATACTTTGGATTGTTCTTGGCTTTATATTATTGGTAATAGGAGGAGAGTTTTTGGTACGCTCTTCGGTAGCTTTATCATTTAAGTTAAATATTTCAAAGTTGGTTATTGGTATGACTGTGGTGTCCTTCGCGACTTCGATGCCAGAACTTTTAGTAAGCTTAAATGCTGCATTAACGGGGTCTCCAGCAATAGCTATAAATAATGTCATTGGTTCAAATATTGCCAACATAGGCTTGGTTTTGGGTATTACAGCATTGATAGGCACTATTGTAGTAAACAAATCTTTTTATAAATTACATTGGCCAGTAATGTTGTTGTTTTCATTAGGACTGTACTGGTTTTTGTATAATGATAATCAATTAACTCCTATAGAAGGCGGCATTTTGTTTACAGCTTTAGTATTTTTTTTGATATTATTAATTAAACGTGCTAAAAAAGATGCAGCTATTGATGAAGTAGATGACACATTGGCTGTAGTTTCCTATTTTAAAATAATAGTGTGGTTTATTATTGGTGGTACAGCTTTGTACTTCGGATCTGAATGGCTCGTAGATGGTGCTATTGATTTTGCAGAAAAATTAGAAGTAAGCGAGGCTGTTATTTCTGTATCTATGATTGCTGTTGGTACAAGTATTCCTGAATTGGCAGCATCAGTAATTGCAGCCGCAAAAAAGGAAAAAGCAATTTCACTTGGAAACTTAATAGGCTCAAACATATTTAATATTGGATCTGTCCTTGGGTTAACTTCTATTATTAAAACCATTCCTGTAACAGATTCTCAAATATTGACTAGAGACATTTTTTGGATGCTAGCTTTTGCAGTCGTATTAATTCCATTAACACTTCTTCCTAAGAGTTATCGAATTTGTGGATACAAAGGATTTTTTCTAGTATTTCTTTATGGAATTTTTATTGTTTTAGTATTTACTTCATAAATATTAGGGTTAAATATTGTTAAAATAATAATTATTGATTATTTACCCTAAAAAAATTAGGGTTAGAATAGTTATTCTAATGTTTTTTTATAGATTTGCCCCTGTAGTACGTAATATTAATTTAAATTCAATTATAATGTCAACGTTCAGATTTCATGCAGTAAAAGAAACACTTAATCGTAAACCATTAAAAGTTAAAGAGAACGAAAAGCGTTCGACAATTTTTGGATCAAATGTTTTTAACCAAGCGACAATGCGACAATCGTTAACAAAAGATGCTTATAAAAGTGTTATTGATGCTATAGAGTATGGAACAAAAATTAATAGAGGCATAGCTGATCAAATTGCGTCTGCAATGAAAGATTGGGCGCTTTCAAAAGGAGTAACACATTACACGCACTGGTTTCAACCATTAACTGGAGCAACAGCTGAAAAGCATGATGCTTTTTTTGAAACTATTGGGAATGGCTTAGCAGTTGAGAAATTTGGTGGTGGACAATTAGTACAACAAGAACCCGACGCATCATCATTTCCAAATGGAGGAATTAGAAATACTTTTGAAGCTCGTGGTTATACTGCTTGGGATCCAACATCTCCAGCGTTTATTTATGGGACTACATTATGTATTCCTACTGTTTTTGTTGCGTATACAGGAGAGGCTTTAGATTATAAGACACCATTATTAAGAGCTCTACAATCTGTTGATAGTGCAGCAGTAGCAGTAGCCAAATATTTTGATAAGAATGTAAAAAAGGTAAATGCATCATTGGGTTGGGAACAAGAATATTTTTTAATCGATAGTGCTTTAGCAGCTTCAAGACCAGATATTACGTTAACAGGAAGAACACTTTTAGGACATTCTCCTGCAAAAGGGCAACAGTTAGATGACCATTACTTTGGCACTATCCCAAATCGTGCTATGGCTTACATGCGCGATTTAGAAACCGAATGTATGTTATTAGGAATTCCTGTTAAAACAAGACATAATGAAGTAGCACCAAATCAATTTGAGTTAGCGCCAATTTATGATGAAGCTAACTTAGCCGTTGACCATAATTCTTTGCTTATGGATGTTATGCAGAAAATTGCACAGCGACATAATTTCAAGGTTTTACTTCACGAAAAACCATTTGCTGGAATTAATGGTTCTGGTAAACATAATAACTGGAGTTTAAGTACCAATACAGGTGTTAATTTATTAGGGCCAGGAAAAACCCCGATGAGTAATTTACAATTCTTAGCTTTTTTTATTAATACCATTAAAGCAGTCCATGATTACGAAGAATTGCTTAGAGCGTCTATTGCAAGTGCCAGTAACGATCATCGTTTAGGTGCTAATGAAGCACCACCAGCAGTAATTTCAGTATTTATTGGAGAACAATTGACCAAGGTGTTGAAAGAGCTAGAAGGTGTAACAAAAGGGAAACTATCACCAGAGGAAAAAACAGATTTAAAACTAAATGTGGTTGGTAAGATACCTGAAATATTATTGGATAATACGGATAGGAATAGAACATCGCCTTTTGCATTTACTGGTAATAAATTTGAGTTTAGAGCTGTTGGATCTACTGCTAATTGTGCAAACCCAATGACGGTTTTAAATTCAATAGTTGCAAAACAACTTATAGAATTTAAAAAAGAAGTAGATGCGTTAATTGATAAAAAAGACATGAAGAAAGATGATGCTATCTTCAATGTACTTAGAGAATATATTAAGACCTCAAAAAATATTCTTTTTGAAGGGAATGGTTATGGAGATGAATGGCAAAAAGAAGCAAAAAAACGCGGCTTAAGTAATAACAAGACCACTCCAGAAGCACTTAAAGCAAGAGTGTCTAAAAAAACCATTAGCTTGTTTGAGGAATTAGGAGTAATGAATAAGGTTGAAATAGAAGCGCGTTACGAAATTGAAGTTGATGAATATGCATTACACATTCAAATTGAAGGACGTGTTTTAGGTGATATTGCACGGAATCATGTAGTGCCTACTGCTGTAAAATATCAAAATATTTTAATTGAAAATGTTAGAGGATTAAAGGAAATTTATGGTGCTGGTTTTAAAAAATTAGCAAAAGAACAATTAAATTTAATTGAAGAAATTTCAAATCATATTGAAGCGATAAACTCTAAGGTTACTAAGATGACCAATGAGCGAAAAAAAGCGAACATAATAGAAGACTCGGTTAAAAAAGCTGAAGTTTATTGTACAAAAGTAAAACCTCTATTTGATGAGATACGCTATCATTGTGATAAATTAGAATTGTTAATAGACGATGAATTATGGCCATTAACAAAATATAGGGAGTTATTATTTACTAAATAAATTGACTCTTTAAAATTGTAAAAGCCTCATTTAATGAGGCTTTTTTATTACAATTGGTGTTTTTGGACATAAAACCTCCTACGTAGTAATACGTATATATTAATAAAATATTGTCCAGAATAGAGTATTTCAGCTAATTAATTTACAATTTATCGAATTTAACAGAATACTCTCACAGTTAGAGTCTGAATGTTATGTAATTAATCACATATTTTCCTTAAATTTGTATTGCTATTAATCCATTATTTTGTAAAAATGAAAAAGTTACTTCTAAGTGTTGCGGCACTTATGGTCGCGACTCTCTTATTTTCTCAAGACGATTCAAGTGAAGTAAATGATGATGTTTCTCAAGATACTTCGGTTGTATTAGTTGATGATACTGGTTTATCATCATAGACTTGTTTTTATATTGAGTGTCTTAAAAGCTTTAATTAATGCTTTTCTATTATTTTAGAAATAGTTTTAATTAAAGCTTTTTTTGTATAACACAAATAGAAAGTTAAAAGGTATTTTACTATATTGTCACGGCTAAATTTTGCATTATTTTTTTATTGCATTTATAAAGTGATAATATGCGTAACACTTTTTTAATATATATAATATATTTATCTTGTTGTTTTCTTTATTGTAATTCGCTTACTGCACAACAAATAAGCCAGAGCATCCAAAATAAAAATTCTAAATTTATAACCGAAATTAGAGGTAAAAATGCAGTTTCAATAGCTGCTGGGACTTCTGTATTAAATGGAGATTTTACCGCTCCTTTATTCGAAATATATACGCATATAGGTTATAAACGATTTTTAGGTCCTTATGTTAATGTAAACTTTGGTTATCAAAAATTTAATTTGGCTTATAAAGATGAATTTAATGAAGGATATATGTCTTTTGATATAAATTTAGAGTTATATCTTTTTCCGCATCATTCGTTTACACCTTTTGTATTTGTAGGAGGCGGATTAAACGCTTCAAACTTTTTTATAAGAAAAGATTCAAAAGTACAAGGCGGAGGTGGATTTGAACTTTTGGTTGCAAGATCTGTGGGAATCAAATTATTTACCGAATATAATTATTTGTTTACTGATGATATAGATGGAAAAATTTCAGGAGATACAGATGATGCCTATTGGAGAGCAGATTTTGGTTTTAATTTTTATTTTGGAAAAAGAGGGAAGCATAAAAGGATTAAAAAAAATGAACAAACGGTTATTAATTCTAATCCAATAATTCATTCTAAAAATTAAATAACTTTATTACTTTTGCGTCACGAAAAAACATCTTCTAAAATGAGTAATGAAGTTAGTAAAAGATATGCACAACGAGGTGTTTCAGCTTCTAAAGAAGATGTTCACAATGCCATCAAGAATATTGATAAAGGCTTGTTTCCAAAAGCATTTTGCAAGATAGTTCCAGATTACCTTACAAACGATGCAGAGTATTGTTTAATCATGCATGCTGATGGTGCTGGTACAAAGAGTTCTTTAGCTTATATGTATTGGAAAGAAACGGGAGATATTTCTGTGTGGAAAGGTATTGCCCAAGACGCGTTAATTATGAATATTGACGATTTACTTTGTGTAGGTGCAACAGATAATATTATGCTGTCTTCTACTATTGGTAGAAATAAAAACCTCATTACTGGTAAAGTTATTTCAGCCATTATCAATGGTACAGAAGAATTAATTTCTGAGCTTAAATATTTTGGTGTAACTATTCATTCAACAGGAGGCGAAACAGCAGATGTTGGAGATTTAGTTCGTACAATTATAGTAGATTCCACAGTCACTGCAAGAATGAAACGCAAGGAGGTTATTGATAATTCCAATATCAAAGCTGGAGATGTTATTGTTGGTTTGTCTTCATCTGGACAAGCATCCTACGAGAAAGTCTATAATGGAGGTATGGGAAGTAATGGGTTGACATCGGCAAGACACGATGTGTTTCATAACTATTTAGCCAAAAAATATCCAGAAAGTTTTGATGCTTCAGTTCCTGAAGATTTGGTTTATTCAGGACACAAAAAATTAACAGATGCAGTTAAAGATGTATCTATTGATGCTGGTAAATTGATACTGTCACCAACAAGAACTTATGCACCAATAATAAAATCTATTCTTTCAAATTACAAAAACGATACTATTCATGGAATGGTGCATTGTAGTGGAGGTGCCCAAACTAAAATTCTTCATTTTATTGACAATTTGCATATTGTTAAGGATAATATGTTTTCAGTTCCACCATTATTTAAATTAATACAAGAGCAATCTAAAACCGATTGGAAAGAAATGTATCAAGTGTTTAATTGTGGACATAGAATGGAGTTATATGTGTCGCCAGAAATTGCTGCTGATATTATTAAAATTTCTAAATCATTCAATGTTGACGCTCAAGTTATTGGTCGTGTTGAAGCAAGTGAATCTAAAAAATTAACAATAAAAAGCGAATTTGGCGTTTTTAATTACTAGTCGATTTTTAAAGCTTCAGGAAAAACTGAAATATCAAAGTCCCATAGTAATGGTAACAAATAATAGGTGGCTAATGTTACTAGTATAATTGATATAACATTCATCCATATTCCAGTTTTTACCATATCCGGAATTTTTAAATAGCCCGAACCAAAAACTACGGCATTTGGTGGTGTTGCTACAGGTAGCATAAAAGCACAAGAAGCTGCTACTGTCACACCAACCATAAGTGTAAAAGGATGTACATTTAAAGCTAATGCAACTGGAGCAATAACGGGTAATAACATTGCTGTAGTTGCAAGGTTAGACGTAATTTCAGTTAAAAAATTTACTGCTAAAATTATTAGAAAAAGTAAAACAAAAAGTGGTAAGTTTTCAATTAACGAAATTTGAGAACCTATCCAAACAGCCAATCCACTAGTTTTAAAACCTTCAGCTATAGCTAGCCCACCACCAAAAAGAAGTAAAATGCCCCAAGGTAATTTTACTGCACTTGCCCAATCTATTATTTGAGAACCTTTTTTTGTTTTTGAAGGCAACAAGAATAAAACAAACGCACTAACAAGCGCAATTATAGTATCGTCTATAGCAGGAATAATGCGTTTTAATAAAAAAGAGCGCGTTATCCATAAAAATGCAGTAGTTGTAAAAACAATGAGTACAGTTTTTTCTTCATAACTCATTTTCCCAAGCTGTTTAATTTGCCTATTAATTTCGGCTTTTCCTCCTGGAAAATCATTTTGTTTAAAGGTAAAAGCAGCTTTAGTTAGATATTGCCAACAAATAAATAATAGAACCAATGAAATTGGTAATCCATACATCATCCATTTAGAAAATGTGAGTTCAATGTTATAATGATCTTCTAAAATTCCTGCTAAAATAAGGTTTGGAGGTGTGCCAATTAGCGTCGCAACTCCTCCAATAGAAGCACTATAAGCTATCGCTAACATTAGAGCTTTCCCAAATGTCTTATTTTCATCTTCAATAGTATCTGGATTGTCCTTGAGTTGAGAAATAATTGCCATACCAATAGGCAACATCATAACGGTTGTAGCAGTATTTGAAATCCACATCGATAAAAATGCAGTGGCAACCATAAAACCTAGAATGATACTTTGTACACTAGTGCCAATAATAGCAATAATGTTTAGCGCAATGCGCTTGTGTAAATTCCATTTTTCAATGGCTATGGCTAGAATAAAACCTCCTATATACAGAAATACGTACTTATGTCCAAATGATGCAGTAGTAACACTTAGCTTCATCGCTCCTGTAATTGGGAATAGAATAATTGGGAGCATGGCAGTAACAGCAATGGGAACCACTTCAAAAATCCACCAAATAGCAACCCAAAACGTAGTTGCTAATACCGCATTTGCTTCTTTAGAAAGCCCTTCAGGATGAATAAATAGAAGTGTGAGTGTAAATAATAAAGGTCCTAGAATAAAACCTAGTTTTTTAAAATTTGAATGCTGCATACTAAAAAATTGAGAATGCAAAATACAATAATGAAAACGTAAAATTTATTTTTTAAATAAATTCTTTAACAATAGAAAGAAAAGAAATTGTAAGAAAAACATCAATACAAAACAATCCAGAAAATAATTTAAGCGTCGAAATCCCTAAACTTTTGTATAATACCAATTTTCTTTTTGCGGTAGTTTCATTAATATAATACCATAGAAAAATAGTAAGAAGAAGTTTAGTAATAATGGCAGGAATAATATATGGATTAATAATGATTATTACAATGTTTATTAGAAACGACCATAATACAAATGATCTATAAAACCCGTTGTGCATTATGATTTAAAGAAAAAAAGTTGTTCATCTTACTGATAAT
>CAZQBE010000023.1:0-15582 GCA_964591595.1 uncultured Flavobacteriaceae bacterium | reverse complement strand
ATACAAATCGATACCAATTTCGCCAATGGCTACAAAAGAACGTTTACTAAGTAATTCTTCAACATGTTTTAATTCTTCTTTGTAATTATCTTTAACAGATGTTGGATGCAAACCCATCATTAAAAACACATGCTTTGGAAAATCTTCTTCTAACTGTAACATGGCTTTTGTGTAAGTAGAATCTATTGCTGGGATAAAAAACCGAGTGATGTTTTGCGCAATAGCGCGCGCTATCATCTCTTTTCGGTCGTCTTCAAAAGCTTCACTATATAAATGTGTATGTGTATCTGTAATTATCATATAGCAAAAGTAAGCTTTGATTACTATATTTGAAAAAAATAAAAGAATGGATGTCTTAAAAGATTTTCTAACCAAACAAGGTTATACAAGAGTTAAGTTAAAACTCACAAAAACTAATCATTTCGAGATTAAAGCAACTATTAATGATGTAAAAGGATTGTTTATTTTAGACACTGGCGCGTCAAATTCTTGTATTGGTTTTGAATCGGTTGATACTTTTAATTTAGATGTTCAAGATTCAGATGTAAAAGCCGCTGGTGCTGGAGCTATTAATATGCAAACACAAATCTCAAAAAAAAATAGAGTGGCTATTGGAAAATGGAAGCAAAAAAAAACCACTCTAGTATTGTTTAATTTGGTACACGTAAATACTGCACTTACGAATCACCATTCTAACCCTGTTGATGGTATTATTGGCGCTGACATATTAAAAAAAACAAAAGCGATAATAGATTACGATAAGAAATATTTATATCTTAAATTGTAATTTAGCTACTGTTAATTATTTAATTTATGAAATTCCCCTATGCAACCATCAATAATAATAGCCGATGACCACCCGCTTTTACTAAAAGGTCTTCAAGATTTTTTAATTGAAAAAAATCACACCCTAATCGGTAGTGCAACAGACGGCAAAGAAGCCTATAAACTTATTATTAAGCATGAACCCGATATTGCTATTTTAGATATTAGAATGCCTTTTATGTCTGGTATCGAAATTGCTAAACTTTGTAAAAATAAAGTTCAAACAAAAATTATCTTAATAACTTTTGAAAGAAACAGCATTTTATACCACCAAGCTAAAGAGTTGAATATTTACGGCTATTTATTAAAAGAATTTGCATTAAGTGAAATTGAAAATTGTTTGAAATCTGTCCTTAACGATATCCCTTATTTTAGCCCTGAAATTGAAAACTATTTTTCTGAAAAGCCTAAAAATTTAAACATAGATATATTAACCCCTGCCGAAAAGCGCATTTTAAAATTAATTGCCGAAAATAAAACTGCAAAAGAAATAGGCGATCGATTTGCCATTTCTAGAAGAACCGTTGAAAAGCATAAAAGTAACATTATCAAGAAGTTAAATATAGATTCTCATCCAAACGGCTTATTAATTTGGGTTAAAGAAAACCAAGATTATTTGTTATAAAAAATACGTAAGGTTACGTATTGTTTGGTGTTATATTATTTAAGACATTTACGGAGCTATTAATTAGTTCTTAGGGGAATTATGGAAGGCTCTGGGTTTTTTAGCTCGGAGTTTTCTGATTATAAGACCTCTTTGTTTTTAACCCCAAAACACGTGAAAAAAAATAGTAATCTTTGGCAAACGTTTTTTATAGTTGGATTAGTCACTATTGTAATGATTGTGATTTCTATTAATCTTTTAGTTAGTTTTATGTAAACAAAAAAGCACCATTTAAAATGGTGCTTTTTTAATTTTAGAATACTTTTTATAGCTCTAAAGCATTTTTAATATCATTATTCATTAATAGTTCTGTTGGGTTTTCTAATGCTTCTTTAACAGCTACTAAAAATCCTACGGATTCTTTACCATCAATAATTCTATGATCATATGATAATGCCACATACATTATTGGTCGTATTTCTACTTTACCTTCTATTGCTACTGGACGCTCCACTATATTGTGCATTCCTAAAATTCCACTTTGTGGTGGATTAATAATTGGAGTAGATAACATGCTTCCAAAAACACCTCCATTTGAAATTGTAAATGTTCCTCCTGTCATTTCATCTACTGTAATTTGACCATCTCTTGCGCATATTGCCAATCGCTTTACTTCGGCTTCTACGCCTCTAAAGGTTAAATTTTCAGCATTTCTAATTACAGGAACCATCAATCCTTTTGGTCCTGAAACTGCAATACTAATATCGCAAAAATCGTAGGTAATCATTTCTTTGCCGTCAATCATTGAGTTTACCGAAGGGAACAATTTTAATGCTCTAACTATCGCTAATGTAAAAAAGCTCATAAAGCCTAGTCCAACTTCATGCTTTTCTTTAAAGGTTTCCTTATATTCTTTACGCAAAGCAAAAATTGCAGACATATCTACTTCGTTAAATGTCGTTAACATCGCAGTGGTATTCTTAGCCTCCACTAAACGTTCTGCAACTTTACGACGTAGCATAGACATTTTACTTCTTGAGGATGTTCTATTTGCATCTTCAGGAACTGTTCCCATAGAAGGCACTGCTTTTACAGCATCTTCCTTAGTAATACGACCATCTTTTCCTGTTCCTTCTATTTGATTGGCAGCTATTCCTTTTTCTGCTAAAACCTTCTTTGCTGCTGGAGAAGCTGTTCCTGTGGCATAGGTTTTAGTTTCTTGAGGCTTCTCGTCTGTATTCGAAGTAACAGATTCAACTTTTTTTGCTTCTGTTTTACTACCTTCTGAAGGCTGTTTGTCCCCTGCTGGTTTTTCAGCACTTGTATCAATTAAACACACCACAGCACCAACTGCAACTGCATCTCCTTCTTCAGCTTTAAACGTAATTGTTCCACTTTCTTCTGCAGGAAGTTCTAATGTTGCTTTATCGCTATCAACCTCAGCAATGGCTTGATCTTTTTCTACATAATCGCCTTCTTCTACCAACCATGTTGCTATCTCTACTTCGGTAATGGATTCCCCTGGTGAAGGCACTTTCATTTCTAAAATCATGTCTTATCTTTTTATGCAGTTTTTATTCTTTTATATTATCAAATACACTTTCTATCACTCTTTGATGTCTTAGCTTAAATCTAGTTGAAGACCCTGCTGCTGGAACCGAGTAATATTTTCTTGAGCGTACTTTTAATTCTTTTAGTTCAAAACGTTGTAACATATAACTCCAAGCTCCCATGTTTCTTGGTTCTTCTTGTGCCCAGATATAATCTTCGGCAGTTGTATATCTACTAATTATTCTTTCAATTTTGTCGTTGTGTAATGGGAATAATTGTTCTATACGTATTAAAGCAATATCATTTCGATTTAACTTTTCACGTTCTACTAACAAATCGTAATAAAACTTCCCTGAACAAAATACGAGACGTTTTACAATATCTGGATTAATTGTATCATCTATAATTTCTTGGAATTCTCCATTTGTAAAATCCTCCATGGTGGAAACTGCCATTGGGTGTCTTAGCAAACTTTTAGGTGTAAAAACAACTAACGGTTTTCTAAAATTACGTTTCATTTGACGACGCAATAAATGGAAAAAGTTTGCAGGAGTTGTACAATTTGCTACAGTCATATTATCAATAGCACACAACTGTAAATAACGTTCTATTCTTGCCGATGAATGCTCAGACCCTTGCCCTTCATAACCATGAGGTAATAAAATTACTATCCCATTTTGCTGTTTCCATTTGTCTTCGGCTGCTGACAGATATTGATCAAAGATAATTTGTGCACCATTGCTAAAATCTCCGAATTGGGCTTCCCAGACCGTTAATGTATTAGGTACTGCCATAGCATAACCATAATCAAATCCTAATACTCCATATTCAGATAGCAGAGAATTATAAATAGTCATCTCCCCTTTATTCTTGGAATTTGTGTTTAGCAAATTATAAGTTTCACTAGATATTTCGTCTCTCAAAATAGCATGGCGATGTGAAAATGTCCCTCGCTCGACATCTTGCCCAGAAATTCTAACATTGTACCCTTCTTCCATTAAACTTCCAAACGCAAAAATTTCGGCCATACTCCAATCTAAAGTATTCGTTTCAAAAACCATTTTTGCTCTATCTCTCAAAATGCGCTCCGCTTTTCTTAAAAATTTAACGCCATTAGGAACTGTTGAAACTATTTTAGCAATATGCTCTAAATTCTTTTGTGGATATTTTGTCCCTACATTTAGTAATAAGCCTTCTAAATCTTGATGCATAAAACTATGCCAAACATTATCCATAAAAGGTTTCACTTTTGTAGCTGCATCCTCTTTCGCTTTTTCGAATTCTTTTTCTAATAATGATTTATAATCTTCAATTAATTTAGCCGAATAATTTTCATCTATTACGCCTTCATTAATTAATTTATCTCTATAAATATCGCGCGGATTTGGTTGCTTTGCAATCGCTTTATAAAGTTTAGGCTGTGTAAAACGCGGTTCATCGCCTTCGTTATGCCCATACTTTCTATAGCCTAACAAATCAATAAAGACATCGCGTTTAAACCTCATTCTAAAATCTAAAGCCATTAAAACGGCATGAGTTACTGCTTCAACATCATCTGCATTAACATGTAAAACAGGAGACAATGTTACCTTTGCAACATCTGTACAATAAGTACTTGACCGTGCATCTAAATAATTTGTAGTAAATCCTATCTGGTTGTTAACCACAATATGAATTGTCCCTCCAGTTGAATAGCCTTTTAGCTTACTCATCTGTATTAGTTCGTAAGCTACACCTTGCCCTGCAATTGCGGCATCACCATGTACCGTAATAGGTAATATTTTTGATGTATTACCTTGGTATTCTTCGTCTATTTTGGCACGTGTAATTCCACCAGCAACCGAACCTACTGTTTCTAAATGAGAAGGATTGGGAACCAGATTCATTGTAATTTCTTTGTTGCTCTTTAATGTTTTCTTTATGGTAGATCCTAAATGGTATTTTACATCTCCATCAAAATCGTCTTCTGCATAATCTTTACCTTCAAACTCGTTAAAAAGTTCTCGGATTGGTTTTCTAAAAATATTAACCAAAGTATTTAACCGACCTCGATGTGACATTCCAAGAACAAATTCATCAACATCGTATTGTTCTGCTGCAATTCTTACTATAGCTCCAAGAGCAGGAATAAGTGTTTCTCCACCTTCTAACGAAAATCGTTTTTGACCCACATATTTAGTTTGCAAAAACTGTTCAAAAGTAACCGCCTGTGTTAATTTAGAAAGCACATATTTTTTTGTCTCTGGTGTATAATCTGGATGGTTATTATTTTTGTTTAGCTTTTTTTGCCACCATTGAATTTCTTCAGGCGTGCGAATATACATGTACTCAATACCAATAGAATCACAATAAATTTCTTCAAGATGAAAAATAATCTTATCTAATGTCTGTGGGCCAATACCTATAATTTCTCCTGCATTAAAAATGGTAGTTAAATCTTCTTTTGAGAGTCCAAAATTTTCAATATCTAATGTTGGCGTGTATTGTCTACGCGTTCTAACTGGGTTTGTTTTTGTAAACAAATGGCCTCTGCTTCTATAGCTATCAATAAGTTTTATAACTTGAAACTCTTTTTGAAGATGTTCTGGAATTTGTGTGGTAACTCCTTCTACAATTTCTCCATTTGCTCCAAAATTTTCAGTACCAAAATCATAACCTTGAAAAAAAGCTCTCCAACTGGGCTCAACAGCATCTGGATCCTTTACATATTGATCATATAATTCGGCAAAATATGCTGTATGGGCAGCATTTAAAAAAGAATATTTATCCATTATATATAATGAGATGTTCTTGTTTCAATAATTTTTTTCAAAAATACAACTTTTAACAAAATGGAATACTCTTTTTATATTTTAATAACAATCATTTCTAAGGTCTTAAACAAACACAAAAAAAATTAAAATTTTAAAAAAGTTGGAATGATTATTCTTAAAAAGGCAGAAAAACTTTGCCTTGTTTAATTAGTATAGAAAACTCTTTTATTGTTTTGTCTTGAAGCACTTTAATGAATCTTGTTTTTATGGGATACACTAAATCATGCAAAGGACATGGCTTTTCTAAATTACATTTTTCTAAACTTAACTCACATGATTGAAATCTATTATCTCCATCAATAATATTTATAATATCCATTAAAGAATTCTGCATGTCTGCTTCACTTAAATAAAACCCTCCTTTAGGCCCTCTTGAAGAAGAAATAATATTTTTTTTAGAAAGTTCTTGGAGAAGTTTAGCAATGTATGCTTGAGGTACATTTATAGGTTCAGAAATATCTTTCACCATAGTTTTTTTATTATCTTTAGAATTTAATGCTAAAAATAACACTGCTTTAATAGCATACTTCGAAGAATTTGAAAGCATCTAAATCTTAATTTTAGAAGAATCAAAAATAAAAAGACATTTATATCCTAAATATGATTTTTGTCATGTTTTAATAATCAAGAGGGTTATATTTTTGCCCTATTAATTTATCTAATAATCTAAAATCATGAAAACACTAAAAATTTTAACGCTAATATTTACATTATTAATACTTAGCTGTGGAGGTGGAGAAGAAAAAAAAGAAACCACTAAAGTAAAACTCAAAACGCAAACTACAGAAAAGAAAGCTGCAGTTAAAAAAACGACGACAAAAGCTTCTGAAACAATTGATCTTACCAATAAAGGTGTTGGTCCTATTACATCTGTTACTTTAGGTGCTGAAATAGATCAAGCCTTGGCTGCAAAAGGGGCAGAAATTTATAAAAAAATGTGTACCGCTTGTCATAAACCAACGAAGAAATTTATTGGTCCCGCTCCCATTGGCGTGTTATCTAGACGTACTCCAGAATGGATTATGAATATGATATTAGATCCAGAAGATATGGTTGCAAAAGATCCATTAGCAAAAAAATTGCTTATGGAATTTAATGGCTCACCAATGGCAAATCAAAACCTTACTAAGGAAGAAGCTAGATCTGTATTAGAGTATTTTAGAACACTTAAATAATTATATATGAAAACTTTCAAGCTAATTTGTTTTACTGCATTAATTACTATAACTTTTTTTGCATGTAAAAACGAAAATAAAGAAGCCTCAACGACCTCTACAGCAACAACTGAAACAAAATCAGTTGAAAAGACTGGACAAGCATTTATTAAAGATGACGGCTCCACTCCAAACGTACTGCAAATTGCTATTGGATCTAAAGACCATACCACTTTAGTAGCAGCTGTTCAAGCAGCCGATTTAGAAAACTCTCTTGTTAATGCAGGTCCTTTAATGGTTTTTGCTCCAACAAATGAAGCGTTTGCAGCCTTACCGGAAGGGACCGTAGAAAATTTACTTAAACCTGAAAACAAAGATGCATTAGCTAATATTTTAAAATACCATGTTACTCCTGGAAACTACTCTAAAGAGTTTCTTAAAAAATTTAAAAAACTAGGACAGGCTAATAATGAATATGTAAAAGTAGAAGTTAAAGGTGACGATGTATACGTTGGTGGTGCGAAAATTATTGCAAGTGTAAAAGCTGGCAACGGTATTGTACATGTTGTTGATAAAGTGATTTTACCCCCTTCAAAAGAAAATTAAAACGTTTAAAAACTAATATAAGTAATAATGAAAAATATAATTAAAATAACACTCGGATTTGTAGCTATCTTATTTACATTCACAAGTTGTAATAATTCTAATTCATCAGATTCGAAAGGTGCACTATCGTCAAGTGCTGCCGAACAAGTTTATGTGGCTCCTGGAGACCATGACGAATTTTATGCCTTTTTATCTGGTGGATTTAGCGGTCAGTTATCGGTTTACGGATTACCATCTGGTAGATTATTTAAAGTGATTCCTGTATTCTCGCAAGATGCGGAAAAAGCGTATGGGTATAATGAAGAAACAAAACCTATGTTAATGACATCATTTGGTGAGATCCCTTGGGGAGATGCTCATCATCCAGATATCTCACAAACTAATGGCGTATTAGACGGTCGTTGGGTATTTATAAACGAAAACAATACACCTCGTATCGCAAGAATTGACCTTTCTACTTTTGAAACTACAGAAATTATTGAAATTCCAAACTCTGCAGGGAATCATAGTTCTTCCTATGTTACGGATAATACAGAGTATGTGATAGCAGGTACTCGTTTTGGTGTTCCTGTTCCGCAACGCGATATTTCAATTAAAGATTATAAAGGCAACTTTAAAGGGGCTTTATCATTTATTAAAGTAGATAAAGATAGTGGTCAGATGGATTTATCTTTTCAAATATTAATGCCAGGTTTTGATTATGACAAAGCACACCCTGGACGTGGAAAATCTGATGGTTGGTTTTTCTACACAACTTATAATACTGAAGAAGCAAATACTTTACTAGAGGTAAATGCATCGCAAAACGATAAAGATTTTATTGCAGCGGTTAACTGGAAAAAAGCAGAAGAGTATATAAAAGCAGGTAAATTTAAAACCATGCCTACTAAATATGCTCACAATATTTATAATGATGAAACGCATTCAGCAACTACCACTTGGGGAACATCTGTAAAAGTGTTAGATCCAGCCGAATGTCCTGGTTTGGTGTATTTCTTACCAACACCAAAATCGCCTCATGGTTGTGATGTCGACCCAACAGGAGAGTACATTGTTGGTAGTGGTAAATTAGCAGCAAGTTTAACAGTACATTCATTTACAAAAATGCTTGATGCTATTGAAAATAAAAAATTTGCTGGAGAAGCTTACGGTATTCCGATTTTAAATTTCGAAGATGTTTTAGCAGGAACTGTTGAACAACCCGGTTTAGGCCCTTTACATACGGAATTTGATAATAAAGGGAATGCCTATACAACCTTCTTTATTTCATCTGAAGTTGTAAAATGGAAACTTGGTACTTGGGAAATTTTAGACAGACAACCCGCTTTTTATTCTCCTGGTCACTTGATGATTCCTGGTGGAAACTCGCAAAAACCTTTTGGAAAATATTTAGTGTCTATGAATAAAATTACCAAAGACCGTTATTTACCAACGGGTCCTGAAGTATGTCAATCCGCTCAATTATTTGATATTTCTGGAGATAAAATGAAACTTCTTTTAGATTTCCCTACTGTAGGGGAGCCTCATTATGCCGCAGGTATTCCTGCTAATTTAGTGGCACCAAACTCTAAAAAGGTATTTAAGCTAGAAGAGAATAAACATCCTTTTGCAACTACAAATGATGCAGATGCAAAAGTAGTTCGTGATGGTAAAGATGTTCATATATATATTACTACTATTAGAAGTCACTTTAACCCTGATAATATTGAAGGTGTAAAAGTAGGCGATAAAGTATATTTTCATGTTACTAATTTAGAACAAGATTACGATGTCCCTCATGGTGTTAGTATTATTGGAGCCAATACCTCAGAAGTATTAGTAATGCCTGGACAAACCGAAACTTTTGTTTGGGAGCCAAAACAAGTTGGTGTTTGGCCATTCTATTGTACCGATTTCTGCTCAGCATTACATCAAGAAATGCAAGGATATATTAGAGTATCTCCAAAAAGCTCGAACATAGAATTGTCTTGGGGTCTTGGAGAAGATTAAATTTAATTAGGAGAATTTTGTTTTAGTGTTTGTTTTCCTGATAAGGCGAGAGTTAATTATTTCGCTCTCGCCTTTTATTTTTATTAAACACTAATTAAACTTTATTAAACACTAAAGAGCAATGAAAAAGTCAAAATTTTTAATGTTGTTAGCAGCATTATTACCCCTGGGGTTGTTTGTTTTTCCATTATGGAACATCACATTAGAAGCCCCGCAATACCCAATTCCTTTGGGAATGAATATTCATATTAATGATTTTGCTGATGCCAATCCTTATGACATCAAAAATATAAATTTAATGAATCATTATGTTGGCATGAAATACATACCTAATGCCATTCCAGAGTTCAAAATCTTCCCTCTAGGAATAATTATCACAACAATTATAGGATTAATAATTGCTTTTAAATTTAATTATAAGTGGTTTTTAGGATGGTTTATTCTAATGATTGTTTTAAGCCTTGCGGGACTTTATGACTTTTATTTATGGGAACATGATTATGGTTATGATTTAGATCCAAAAGCAATCATGAAATTTACTAATCCTGATGGTTCCATAATGGGTTTTCAACCACCATTATTTGGTACAAAACATATTCTTAACTTTACAGCTCATTCCTATCCAAGATTAGGCGCTTATTTTTTAGCTCTTGGAATAGGGACATCTTTTTTGGCCTTTTTTTTCGGGAAAAAAGAAGCCAAAAAAATATAGAGACACTTAAGCACGTTTCTATTTTAAAACACTAAAAAATGAAAAATGCGAAGCATTTTCACGAACTCTATGTAAATAAGAGTATCGTAAGTAAAATACTAAAGCGAATAACTACGCTAATTGTATTTCTTGTAACGTTAAATTGTAGCAATACACCTCAAGCCATAAATTATGGTAATGATGGTTGTTATTATTGTAAAATGACAATTGTAGATAAGTTGCATGCTGCCGAAATTGTTACCCAAAAAGGCAAAGTTTACACCTTTGATGCATCCGAATGTATGGTTAATTTCTTAAAAGAATTTGATGCTTCTAAAGTAAAATTGTATTTAACTACAAACTATTTAACCCCAGAAGAACTTATTGATGCTACAAGCGCTACTTTTTTAATAAGTAAAGGCATCCCTAGTCCAATGGGAGCTTTTGTTTCTGCATTTAAAAATAAAAACGATGCTGTTAAATCACAATCTGAAAAAGGTGGCGATTTATATTCTTGGGATGAACTTTTAATACATTTTAAAAACAAGAATAAGTGAAAAATTTAATTGTTTTTTTTATTACTTTTCTTATTAGTTCAACATATTCTTTATATGCTGAAACAATTTTGGTCTGTCAAAATTGTAAAATTTCATCTATAAAAAATGCAATTACAAAAGCAACTAAAAATGACACTATAATCATCAAAAAAGGAATCTATAAAGAATATAATATAATAATTAATAAACCACTTACCATTATTGGAGAAGACTATCCTGTAATTGATGGTGAAGAACAAGGAGAAATAATAACCATTACTTCAGATTATGTTACTATTGATGGTTTATTTTTAAAAAATGTTGGTAATAGTTATACCGAAGATTATGCAGCTATAAGAGTTCGAAAAAGCAATTATTTTGAGATTAGAAATTTAATCCTCGAAAAACTTTTTTTTGGTATTTATATCGAAAAATCCAATTATGGCAAAATACTTAATAATAAAATTAAAGGCGCGGCCGAAGAAGAGTATAATTCTGGAAACGGCATCCAGTTATGGTATAGCCATGATTTAGATATTGAAAACAATCATGTTCAAAATATGAGAGATGGTATTTATTTTGAATTTGCTGATAATTCCACCATTAAAAATAATGTAAGCACCAATAATTTGCGATATGGACTACATTTTATGTTTTCTGATAACGATATTTATGAAGGTAATACATTTAAGGATAATGGTGCAGGAGTTGCTGTGATGTTTTCTAAAAAAATTAAAATGCTAAACAATAATTTTATTCAAAATTGGGGAACTGCTTCTTACGGTTTACTCTTGAAAGAAATAAATGATGCAGAAATAAGCGGTAATACCTTTGAAGAAAACACCATTGGGATTAACATTGAAGGCTCTAACAGAATTGAGTATAAAAACAATAATTTTATTAATAATGGTTGGGCCATAAAAGTGAGAGGTGCTTGCTATACAAATACTTTTATTGCAAATAATTTTTTGTATAATTCTTTTGATGTCTCCTACAATAGTAAGATAAACGATAATGAATTTGACAATAATTATTGGAGCAATTATACGGGTTACGACTTAGATAAAAATGGTATTGGGGATGTCCCTTATAGACCTGTTAAATTATTTTCATACATCGTAAATCGTACACCTGAAACTATTATTTTATTGAGGAGTTTATTTATAGATATTATAGATTTTTCTGAAAAAGTATCCCCAGTTTTTACGCCAGATAACCTATTGGATAATAACCCAGCAATTAAAAGAATAGAATGGTAACTATAGAAAATTTACATAAAAAATTTAACAAAAATATAGTATTAAGTGGCGTTAATCTTAATATAAACAAGGGCGGTATTTTTGCTGTTTTAGGTCCAAATGGATCAGGGAAAACAACGTTAATCAAATCTATTTTAGGGATGGTTATTCCAAATAAAGGAAAAATTGCTGTCCTTGGCGACAACATAAAAAATCATTCTAACTATAGAAATAAAATTGATTATTTGCCCCAAATTGCAAATTTTCCTAGTAACCTAAAAGTTAAAGAATTAATTAAAATGATTAAGGATTTAAGAGATGATACTAATCAAGACCAACGATTGATTAATCTCTTTAAATTAGAACCGTTTTTAAATAAAAAATTAGGAAATCTCTCTGGAGGGACTAAACAAAAAGTGAATATTGTATTAACGTTTATGTTTGATAGCCCTTTAATAATTTTAGACGAACCAACTACAGGTTTAGATCCTATCTCTTTAATACGATTAAAAGAATTAATTCAGGGTGAAAAAGCCAAAGGAAAAACCATTTTAATAACATCGCACATTATGAGTTTTGTTGAAGAAGTATCTGACGAAATTGTGTTTTTACTAGAAGGAAAAATATACTTTAAAGGAAGTATAAAGAAACTTAAAACAAAAACAAATCAGAGCGATTTTGAACATGCGATAGCATCAATACTTACAGATAATCATGCTTAAAATATTAAAATATAGTTTTTTCGATTTAATGCGTAGCCGTTGGAGTTACGTCTATTTTGCCTTTTATTTATTATTGGGGATAGTTTTACTGTTTTTAAACAACGACCTCTCTAAAGCTGTAATAACCTTAATGAATGTTATTATTGTGCTTGTACCATTAATAGGAACCATTTTTGGTGTCATGTACTATTACGATTCTAAAGAATTTACAGAGCTTTTATTAGCCCAACCTCTAAAACGCTCATCCATATTTTTAGGACAATATTTAGGTGTTGCCTTATCCCTTTCTATGAGTTTAATTTTAGGATTAGGGCTTCCATTTGTGTTTTACGGTTTATTTAAATCTAATGCGATTTGGGATTTTTCACTACTGCTTATTACTGGAGCGTTCCTTACGTTTATATTTACCGCTTTAGCTTTTAATATTGCCCTATCTAACGAAAACAAGATTAAAGGATTTGGTTATGCTATATTATTATGGCTGTTTTTAGCTGTAATTTATGATGGTATATTCTTAATGTCTTTGGTGCTTTTTGAAGATTACCCATTAGATAAGTTATCCCTTTTTGGATCTATGCTAAACCCTATTGACCTTTCAAGAACTCTTATTCTTCTTAAGCTAGATATTTCAGCATTACTAGGATACACTGGAGCTGTTTTTAAACAATTTTTTGGAACCAATTTCGGTTTAGTTGTTTCTATGACAATGCTTTCCGTTTGGGTTATTTTACCTGTTCTTAGAATTGTCTATAAATCAAAAAAGAAAGATTTTTAGTAATTATTCCGATACCATACTTTTTGCCATTCGCGCAATAATATTAAAAAGGAAACATGTTTTGAAAGCGAAATAGTATCGCTTCCATCAAGCTGCTTTACTTTGGTCTCTGGAACATCAATAATGTATAGTAAATTAAGATACTCTGCGAATTTCTCTTGAATTAGCTGGAAAACAATCTCATGAAGCATCTGCTTTAAACTAGAGGGCAAAATGTTGTCATCAAAATCTAAATCAATATTCGCTAATAAAAAATCTTTATTAAGTTGATGCACCAATTTTTTATAGAGCCCTATTTGATTTGCGTCTTCAATTAAATTTTCGAAAGTAGATGGTAATTTCATCTGTTCATTTTCATGTGTGATTGAAATTCAAATCATAACTGTTTCACTATACATTTCTACTCATTAAAGTAGTGCCAAGTTGCTTTAAAACTAATTTTTTATCTTCTGATATAGATAATGAATCTAGTATCGCAAACGCTTTTTGTGTATAATTTTCAATTTCACGCTGCGTTTCTTTTGAAGCACCACTAATTTCAAAAATGTGCTTAACTCTCTCTATCTTATACTTGCTATTATTTGGTGTTAAACTAAACAAGTCTTTCAACTCTTGTTGTTCCTCTTTAGAACAAAACTCAAGTGCTTTAATATATAAATACGTTTTTTTATTTTCAATAATGTCTCCTCCAATTTGTTTCCCAAAGGTTTCAGTATTTCCAAATGCATCCAAATAATCATCTTGCAACTGAAAAGCAATTCCCAAATTTTTCCCAAATTCATAAATTAGATTTTGTTCTTTTTGTGGTGCTTTTGCTATAATAGCTCCCATCTGCATTGCAGCTGCAACCAAAACTGCAGTTTTGTATTCAATCATTTTTAAATACTCGGTAATTGTAACAGTATCCCTCGTTTCAAAATCAATGTCGTATTGTTGGCCTTCACAAACTTCAAGGGCTGTTTTACTAAATAGTTTAGCTAAAGGCTTAAAGGTATCATTATCATAATTTTCAAAAAGTTGATATGCCATAATTAGCATAGCATCTCCAGACAAAATTCCCGTATTGAGATCCCATTTTTCATGTACAGTATGCTGTCCTCTTCGTAAAGGTGCATCATCCATAATATCGTCATGTACTAAAGAAAAATTATGAAATACTTCTACGCTCAAGGCTGCATTTAAAGCTGATTTATAATTCCCGTCAAAAAAATCAGTAGTCATTAAAGTTAAAACAGGCCGTAAACGCTTTCCACCTAAGCCTAATATATATTGAATAGGCTCATATAAGTTTTTCGGCTCTTTGGCCTTTGAATGTTCTTCTAAGAAATTTAGAAATTCTTTTTGATATGATTCCATTGATAGCATCTCACAAAAATAAACCAATTCAGCACAATTAAAAGGACATCTATAAATGAAGCGTTAAAAAAATCATAAAACTTTGGAAACTTTTTTTGTTTTTAAAGTTTCCTGCAATATATTTGCAAACTATTATGAAACAAAAAATTATTATTAAATCTGCTGAACTGTTCTTAAACTATGGATTTAAGAGTGTTACTATGGATGATTTGGCTAATACCTTAGGTATTTCCAAAAAAACCATATATCAGTATTTTGAAAACAAAACAAAACTTGTTGAAGCTACAACAATGCATATTTTTGATGTTATTTCAACTGGAATTGATTGCATCTGCGTATTAGAAAAAAATCCCATTGAAGAGATTTATGATATCAAGAATCTTATCATGGATCATTTAAAAGATGAAAAATCTTCGCCTCTTTATCAATTGCAAAAATATTATCCACAAATATTTGCCTCATTAAAAATTAAACAGTTCGAACTTATGCAAAGTTGTGTTAAAGATAACTTGAATCGTGGAGTAGAACTAAAGCTATATAGAGATACAATTAATGTTGAATTTATAGCAAGGATATATTTTAACTCAATGATTGCAATTAAAGATAAAGATTTATTCCCGCACAAAATGTTTTCAATGAATATGTTAATGGAAAATTATATAGAATATCACTTAAGAGGCATTTGTACTCAAAAAGGAATAGACTTATTAACTCAAATAGTA